>JAPTUI010000299.1 GCA_028067895.1 Pseudomonadota bacterium
GACTGCTCTTCCAGCCCCCGAATCCGTGCGAGGCCATGGGGACCGGGATCGGCACGTTGATGCCGACCATGCCGACCTGCGTGCGGCGGGTGAACTCGCGCGCCGCGGCCCCGCTGCGCGTATAGCAGGCGACCCCATTGGCGAGCGGATGAGCGTTGACGAGGGCAATCGCTTCGTCGAGGTCCGCGGCGCGCACGCAGCACAGCACCGGCCCGAAGATCTCCTCCTGGTAAAGGCGCATGTGCGGCTGGACGCGGTCGAAGAGCGTGCCACCGAGGAAATACCCCTGCTCGTGCCCCGGCACCCGCAAGGTCCGGCCGTCGACCAGGAGCTGCGCGCCTTCGCGCACGCCCGCATCGATGGCGCCGCGGATGCGCTCGAGCGCGCCGTGCGTAATGACCGGCCCCATGTCGACCGCCTCGTCCGTTCCGGCGCCGACCCGCAAGGCCCGGGTGCGCTCGGCGAGCCGCTCGAGGAGCGCATCGGCCGACGCGCCGACGAGGACCGCGACGCTGATCGCCATGCACCGCTCGCCGGCCGAGCCGAAGGCCGCCCCGATCAGACCCTCGACGGCGAGCTCGAGCTCGGCATCGGGCAGCACCACCAGGTGGTTCTTCGCGCCCCCGAGTGCCTGGATGCGCTTGCCGAGGGCCGCGCCGCGCGAGTACAGCTGGCGCGCCACCGGCGTGGAGCCGACGAAACTCACGGCCTGGACGAGCGGATGCTCGAGCAGCGCCTGTGCAGTCTGCCCGTCGCCCTGCACGACGTTCAGCAGCCCCTCGGGCAGGCCGGCCTCGGCGATGAGTTCGGCCATGCGCAGCGCCGCCGACGGATCCCGCTCGCTCGGCTTGAGCACGAAGGCGTTGCCGGCCGCGAGCGCGAGCGGAAACATCCAACACGGCACCATGCACGGGAAGTTGAACGGCGTGATGCCGGCCACCACGCCGAGCGGCTGGCGCAGCGTCCAGTTGTCGATGCCGCTCGCCACCTGGTCGGTGTACTCGCCCTTCAGCAGTTGCGCGATGCCGCAGGCGAACTCGACCACCTCGATGCCGCGCATCACCTCGCCGCGGGCATCGGAGAGCACCTTGCCGTGCTCCTCGCTGATCAGGCGCGCCAGCGCCTCGCGGTGCGCGTTGAGCAGAGCGAGAAAGCGGTTCAGCACCCGGGCACGGCGCACCGGCGGGGTCTCGGCCCAGGCGGGCGCGGCGGCCGCAGCGGCCTGCACGGCGGCATCGACGAGCCGGGCATCGGCGAGCGGCACGTGGCGGATGCACTCACCGGTGGCGGGATTGAAGACCGGTCCGAAGCGCTCGCCCTCCGCACGAACGCCCGCACCGATCCAGTGACCGACGCGCGGTCCGCTCGGGTGTTGTGCAGCATTCATCGGTCTGGCGCTCCTTTGCTGATGCCGTGCGCCGGCAAGCCCCGCAACCGCCGGCGCCGACTTTCAGCGCGACCCTTTCAGTTCCGCCGCGACACGCCGGTAGGCGTCGCGGAACGGAATACCCTCGCGCACCACCAGGCGGTTCGCCTGCTCGGCGGCGTGGATGGCCGGATCGAGTGCGATCCGCTCCGGCCGAAACCGCATCGCCTCGAGCGCAGCCGGCAGGATGCCGAGCGTTTCCTCGGCCACGTCGATGGCGCGGAACAGCGGGAATTTCAACAGCTGCAGGTCGCGCTGGTAACCGGAGGGCAGCTTCGCGCACACCGCGAGCGCCTCGGTGAGGCAAGCCTGAGCGGTGGCGGAGCGGCCACGGATCAGTTCGAACACGTCCGGATTGCGCTTCTGCGGCATGATCGAGGACCCCGTGGTGAAGGCCTCGGGCAGCTCGACGAAGGCAAACTCCTGTGTATAAAAGAGCAGCACGTCGGCGGCCAGTCGCCCCAGATCCTGCATCAGCAGGCAAAGGTGAAAGAGCAGTTCCGCCTCGGCCTTGCCGCGCGAGAGCTGCACTGCCGTGACCGGTTCGTGCACCTCGGCAAATCCGAGAGCGGCGCGCGTAGCGTTCCGGTCGAGCGGCAGCCCGGGCGTTCCGTAACCGGCCGCCGAGCCGAGCGGGCTCTTCGCGAGGCGGCGGTGTACGTGGCGCAGCGCGTCGGCGTCATCGCGGATCTCGGCGGCGAACCCGCCGGCCCACAACGGGACCGAGCTCGGCATGGCCTGCTGCATGTGCGTGTAGCCGGGCAGTGCGGTGGCCTGCTCGCGCGCGCCGAGACGCTCGAGGCTCTCGGCAACGTCGACGGCACCGGCGTGCAGTCGCTCGACCGCGTCGCGCAGATACAGCCTGAGCGCGGTCAGCACCTGATCGTTGCGCGAGCGTCCCAGATGAACCCGACCGCCGGCCGGCCCGATGCGTTCGGTCAGCCGGCGCTCGAGCGCGGTCTGACCATCCTCGTCGGCCAGCTCGATGCGCCACAGCCCGCGTTCGTGCTCGGCGGCGAGCGCAGTCAGCGCGGTGCGGATGGCGGTGAGATCATCGGCCCCAAGCAGTCCCTGCGCGCTGAGCATCTCGGCGTGCGCGATCGAGGCGCGCACGTCATAGGCCACCAGGCGCTCATCGAGTCCGTAGTCCTCCCCGGCGGTGTAGCGCAGTACGCGCTCATCGAGCGGCGCACCCTTGTCCCACAGCCGGCTCATGCCTACGCTCCTGCGCTGCTCTGTTCCGCCGGCGTCAGCGCATCGATGTCCTCGACGATCAGCGTCCCGGTTCCCTCATTGGTGAACACCTCGCCGAGGATGCCTTCGGGCGCCTGGTAGGACACCACGTGCACGCGCCGCACACCGCCGCGGATCGCCGCCTCGATCGCTGTCGCTTTCGGCAGCATGCCATCGCCGATCGCGCCGTCCTCGCGCAGCCGAGCGAGCCCTTCGAGGTCCGTGTAGGAAATGAGCGAACCCGGATCCTCGAGATTCGCGAGGATGCCCGGCGCGCCGGTGCACAGAATCAGTTTCTCGGCATCGAGCGCCGCGGCGATCGCCGCGGCCACCGTATCGGCGTTGACGTTGAGCAGAACACCGTCGTCGTCGGCCGACAGCGGGCTCACGACCGGCATCAGGCCGTTGTCGAGCAGCTTGCTGAGCACGGTCGGATCGACCGCGTCGATGTCGCCGACGAAACCATAATCGAGGATCTCGCCGCTCGAGGCCAGACGCACCGGCGGGCGGCGGTGCGCGCGGATCAGGCCGGCATCGACGCCGCTCACCCCGACCGCCTCGAGGTTCAGTTCCCGGCAGATGGCGAGGATGCCGGTGTTGATCGTGCCGTTGAGTACCATGGCGGTGACGTCGATCGCTTCTCTGTCGGTGACCCGGCGGCCTTCGACCATGCGCGAGTTGACGCCGAGGGCGCGCGCCAGCTCGGTGACCTGTGGCCCGCCGCCGTGCACGAATACGACGCGCACGCCGAAGTAATGCAGGATCGCGATCTGTTCGATGAGCACGCGAGTCGAGGCGTCATCGCCGAATACGCCGCCGCCGGCCTTCACCACGAAGGTCCTGCCGCGGTACATGCGGATGTAGGGTGCGGCGCTTTTCAGAGCACGGATGGCCAATGCCTGGTCGGCGGGTTGCATGATCATTGCAGTGAGGAGCCCCTTGAGTCTTGAGCGAACGAACACATGGCTGGGTTACAGCCCCTTCAGCAGACGGTACAACACCGCCATCTGGACCGTGAGGCGATTGTACGCCTCGTGCTGCACGATGCTGCGCGCACCGTCGAGCACGTCGTCCGCAATCGCGACGTTGCGCCGCACGGGCAGACAGTGCATCAGACGGCAATCACGCGCGGCCGGCTCGAACCAGTCCTCGCGGACGCACCAGTCGGTGAGCGCGGCGCGCCGGCGCGCATCCTCGGCCGCATCGCCATAGCACGCCGTGGCGGCCCATTCCTTCACGTAGAGGACCTGAGCGCCGGCGAGCGCCTCGCGGCGATCCTCGCTCTCGCGCACCGATCCGCCGGCGAGCGCTGCGGCACGGCGCGCCTTGGCCATGATGGGCTCGGGTAGTGCGAATCCCTCGGGCCGCAGCACCACGACCTCCATGCCGCGCAGGGCCGCCATGTGCAGCACCGCTGCGGGCACCGCCAGCGGCAGCGGCCGCGGATGATACGCCCAGGAGAGGACGAACCGCCCCGTCGGCGCCACGGCCAGGTCATCGAGCGTCTTCCAGTCCGCGAGCGCCTGGCAGGGATGGTTGACCGCCGACTCGAGATTGATCAGCGGCTTGTCGGTGAGCGCCGCGAGCGTGTTGAAGGTCGTCTCGGCCAGATCCGCGGCCAGATCCTGCCCGGAGGCAAACGCCCGGATGCCGAGCGCATCGCAGTAGGAGGCGAGCACCGGGATCCCTTCGCGCGCGTGCTCCGCCGCCGCACCGTCCATCACCACCCCGGTACGCGTCTCGAGCTGCCACGTGCCCTGCCCCGGCGTAATGACGAACGAACTGCCGCCGAGGCGCGCCATGCCGGCCTGGAACGAGGCGAGCGTGCGCAGCGAAGGGTTCATGAACAACAGCCCGAGAATCTTCCCGGCGAGCGCCTGCGGCTCGCCCTTGCGCTGCAGGCGCGCGGCGAGCGCGAGCAGCGCAAGCACCTCCTCGCGCTCGAGGTCAGCCAGATCGAGCAGGCGTCTCATGCGCCGAGGTCCGCCAGTGCTCCGCTCAGCAGATCGACCTGCGCTTCCTTGAGGATGAACGGCGGCAGCAATCGCACCACGTCCGGATCGCTCGCGGTGCCGGTGAGAATGCCGCGGCGCAGCAGCTCGGCCTGAATCTGCTTGGCGGGCCGGCGGGTGCGCAGTCCGAGCAGAAAACCCTCACCCTGCACGGCGCTCACCGGCCCGGTGAGACAGGTACGCCGGATGTAGGCCGACACGCGCCGCACGTTCTCGAGCAGCCGCCCGGACTCGATGGCCTCGATCGTCGCGAGCAGCGCGGCGCAGGCCATCGGGCCACCGCCGTAGGTGGTGCCGAGCAGCCCGATCTTCAGCGTCGCCGAGACCTGCGCCGAGGTCAGCAGCGCAGCGACCGGGAAGCCGTTGCCGAGCGCCTTGGCGGTGGTGAGCATGTCGGGCATCACGCCGTAGAGGCCCGCGGCGTAGGGCACCCCGACTCGGCCGAATCCGCACTGCACCTCGTCGAAAATCAGCTGCGCGCCCACCGCATCGCAGCGCGCGCGCAGCGCGCTCAGATACGGCGCTCCGAGGTCGACCGCCCCGGCGAGCCCCTGCACCGGCTCGACGATGACGGCCGCGGTCCGCTCGGTGACCTCGGCGTCGATCGCCTGCAGATCCCCGCGCGGCAGGAAGCTGACATCGAAAGGCGTGCGCGGAAACCCGTACCAGCTTTGCGATCCCCACGTGACGGCCGAGGCCGCCGCGGTGCGGCCGTGAAAGGCGCCCTCGACCGCCGCCACGTGCGTCCGTCCGCTCATGCGCAGCGCCAGACGCAGGGCATTCTCGTTGGCCTCCGCGCCGCTGTTGACCATGAAGACGCTGGCGAACGGCAGCTGCGCGAACTCGAGCAGTCGCTGCGCGGCGTGCTCGCGCACACTCATGGGTAACGCGTTGGTCTGGAACTGGCAGGTGCGCGCCTGTTCGGCGAGCGCGTCGCTCCAGTGGGCATCGCCGTAGCCGAGTGCGGCGACCGCGTGCCCACCGTAGAGGTCGAGGACCCGTTCGCCGCCCGGACCGATGAGCCAGACGCCCTCGGCACGCGTCACCTCGAACGGATACTGCGCGTACACGGGCGCGAGCGCGGACTCGTGCGGCGCGGGAGCGGAAGTCGCGTGCGGCGATGCAGTCATGGGAATTCTCGTGTCAGGTCCAACCCGGTGCGGGCGCGCTGAGACCCTCGGTCTCGGGCAGGCCCAGCATTCGGTTCATCCATTGCACGGCGCCGCCGGCGGCGCCCTTGGTCAGATTGTCGATGGCGCACATGACCGCGAGGGTCCGTCCGTCGCTGGCGACGCCCAGATGGGCGTAGTTGCTCGCCGTGACGTCCTTGATGCGCGGGGCGCCCTCGAGGACCCGCACGAACGGCGCGCGCGCATAGAACTCGCGCAGCGCGCCGAGCAGCTCGGCGGTGCCGAGCGGGCGCGCGAGGCTTGCCTGCACCGTCACGTGGATGCCGCGGGCGAACGGCCCGGAATGCGGGATGAAGGCGAACTCGGCGTCGACGCCGCTCGCGGCACGGGCGCACGCGGCGATCTCCGGCGCATGCCGGTGGGCGAGCGCACTGTAGGCATACAGGTCGCTGTGACGCGCCGGATGGTGCGTGCCCGGGGTGGGCTTGCGGCCCGAGCCGGTGCTGCCGGTGACGCCGGCGACGAACAGCTGCGGCCGGACCAGACCCAGAGTGAGCAGCGGTACGCTGGCGAGCAGCACCGCGGTGGCGAAGCAGCCCGGATGCGCAACGTGTTCGGTGCTGAGTTCGGCGTGATGTTCCGGCACCGCGCAGGTGAATTGCCCGAGCCGTCCAGGCGCGCCGTGCGGGTGTTTGTAGACCGCAGCGTAGTCCTCGGCCGAGCGGAACCTGAAATCCGCCGAGATGTCCACGACGCGCGGCCGGGTGCCGGCGGCGGCGGCCGCGCCGAGCAGCGAGTCGATCAGCGGCGCCGACACCCCGTGCGGCGCCGCAGAGAACAGCGCGCACACCGGCTCGCGAGTCAGCAGCGAGCGCACGTGCTCCTGCGACTCGAAGCGCATCGGCTCG
This sequence comes from Pseudomonadota bacterium, assembly GCA_028067895.1. Taxonomy (GTDB): domain Bacteria; phylum Pseudomonadota; class Gammaproteobacteria; order Steroidobacterales; family Steroidobacteraceae; genus 13-2-20CM-66-19. The sequence goes on from JAPTUI010000299.1 coordinate 6,710, forward strand.
TACGCGGCGGCGAGGTGCGGGAAGGCCGACGCGAGCGGCTCACCGCTCTGGCTGTCGGACATGACCGCCGCAACCCGCAGACGCGGATGTCCCGCGAGCAGCCGCAGCAGCTCCCCGGCCACGTACCCCGTCCCACCGAGCACCACCGCCGGAATGGTTGCGCTCACGGCGGCGATCCCGCCGCGAGTCCCACGGCCTTCATCACGTGATCACCGAGCGAGGCGCCATCGCTGATCGCATTGAAGGCCGGCACCTTCAGCTGCTCGGTGATCAGGTCGATGCCGACCTGGTTGTCGGTGGCCGGACCGGTCACTACGCACGGCTCGATCCCGAAGCGCTCGCGCAGCAGCTTCACCCCACCCCAGGCGGCGACCGGGTCGTTGGCCGAGAGCACCACCGCGGTGAGCGCGGAGCGGATGTCCGGGCACTCGAGGATGGCATCCACCCCGTACGTGCCGAGAATGCCGTCGCCGAGCTCGAACACGATGACCTCGGGCCGGCCGGCGGACAGCTCCGTCAGCATGGTGCGAGTCAGCGCCGGGCCATTGTGCCGGGTGGTGGTGACGACGCCGAAGTCGGTGAAGATCGCCGAGCGGCGCGCGCCGGCATCCTCCATGGCCATGATGTCGCGGCGCAGCGAGACGCCGGTGGCCTTGAACGCATCGACCGTCAGGCCACGGTGCCGCATGCGGCTGATCATGGCGCAGGCCGCGGCGGTCTTGCCCGCCTCCATGCAGGTACCGGCCAGCGCCACCACCGGGACGGCGCGCGTCTCGAGAGCGGCCGCCTGGTCGAGCGGGCGGATGCCGACGCGGGCCGGCACGCCGATCCGCTCACCGAGGTAAGGGAAGCGTAGTACCACCCCGAGCACGCGGCAGTCGAACGGCTGCCCCTTGTCCGGATTGATCGAGTCGCACGCCCCGAGCACCCCGCCGATGTTGAGCATCTGGATCACATCGCCCGGCTTGACCGTCGGGGGGATGTGCCCGGAGTAGCCGAACAGCGCCTTGCGGTGACCGAGCGCGCCGACCACGATGTCGCCCTTGCGCACTTTGGCCATGCGTCCGCTGGTCAACTCCAGGGTGTTGTACGTCGACTTGTTGGTGAGCACCTCGACGACGATCACCACGCCTTCCTCGGCGGGGATCTCCGGCGCGATGCGCACTTCTCGCGAGAGGCCGCAGGCCTGGGCCACCGAGGCGATCTTGTCGACGACGACGCTGCGCATGCCGTTGCTCATGTCACTGACCTCCCGCACCGCCCGCAGCGCGTTCCCCGGCGCGGCGGTGAAATACCCCGGTGAGTGCGACGATCTTGGAGAACCCGAGCGCATCCTGGGGCGTCCACTCCCCGGCGGCCTCGCCGTAGACCCCTTTCGAGGCGCTCATCAGCGAGTACGGAGATTCGACGCCCTCGATGAACAGGTTGCCCGGGCGCAAGGCGATGCGCACCGTGCCGCTGACGCGCTCCTGGGAGGATTCGAGCAGCGCTTCGATGTCGCGGCACACCGGATCGAGCAGCTGCCCCTCGTGCACCCAGTCCCCGTACGGCTGCGCCACCAGATCCTTGATGCGCTGCTGGCGCGGGGTCAGCACCAGCTTCTCCAGTTCGCGATGTGCGCTGAGCAGCACTTCGGCAGCCGGTGCCTCGAACGCGACCCGGCCTTTGGTGCCAATGATGGTGTCGCCGAGATGGATCCCGCGACCGATGCCGAACGGCGCGGTGAGCGCCTCGAGCGCCTCGATGAGCGCCACGGGCGTGAGCGAGCGGCCATCGAGACTGGTCGGGCGGCCGCGCTCGAAGGCGATCGTGTGGGTCTCGGGCGCGCGCGCCCGGCTGAACGCCTCGCGGGTCAACACCCACGCCTCCTCCGGAATGCTGCCACCCGAGGTGAGGGTTTCCTGCCCGCCGATGGTCACGCCCCACAGGCCCCGGTTGATGGAGTACGCCGCTCCGAACGGGGGCACCGGCAGCGCGCGTTCCTTCAGGAATGCGAGTTCCTCGGCGCGTTTGAACGCCCGGTCGCGCACCGGGGCGAGCACTTCCAGGTCCGGCGCCAGCGTGCGCATGGCCACTTCGAAGCGCACCTGGTCGTTGCCGGCCGCGGTGCAGCCATGCGCGATCATGCGGGTGCCGAGTTTGCGCGCCATGTGCGCGATGGTCTGCGCCTGCATGACCCGCTCAGCGCCGACGCACAGCGGATAGAGCTGACCGCGCTTGACGTTGCCCATGATGAGAAAGCGCAGGACCTGCTCGAAGTACGGCTCGCGCGCATCGACCTGATGATGATCGATCGCGCCGAGCGCTCGGGCGCGCTCGGCGAGCGTGCGCGCCGCCTCGGCGTCGATGCCGCCGGTGTCGACGGTGACCGTGATCACGGGCCGCCCGTACGTCTCCTTCAGCCACGGCACCAGGAAGGAGGTGTCGAGGCCGCCGGAATAGGCGAGAACAATGGGCTCTGCGCCCGAAGTCGAGGCTGTAGACATGTGTTCAGATCCGAAAGAGCGCCTGCAGCCGCGCGATCAGCTGTTCCTGCGCGCGGCCATCGGCGGTGGCGATGAAGATCGTGTCGTCTCCGGAGAGGGTGCCGGCCACCTCGGGCCACTCGGCCCGATCGATCGCGACCGCGACGCTCTGGGCGGCGCCGATGGTCGTGCGCAGCACCGTCAACGAGGGGCCGGCCTGCTTCAGCTCGCGCACGAACTGCGCGAGCATCGCGAAGTCACTCTGGGTGCGCGAGACCTCGTCGGGCGGCAGCACGTAGCGGCCGCTCGCCTTGAGCACGCCGAGGTCGCGCAGATCGCGGCTGATGGAGGACTGCGTCACCTCGTAGCCCTCCTCGCGCAGCAACCGCACCAGGTCCTCCTGCCGGTGCACCACCCCGCTGCGCAGAATGCGCACCACCGCCTGGCGGCGTTCGAGCTGCTGAGCGTCCATGGCGACTACGGATGGGGGCGGCTGACGTGCATAAAGTTGCGCCTATTATGAATAATAATTCACACACGTCAAGCCTCATTTGGTCACCGTGAACACCAGGTCCGCGCCGCCGAGTTCGCCGCTCTTGGTCTGTCCGACGAGCTTGCCCTGCCCGGCCTCGAGCCGGATCGTCCAGTGCTTGCCGATGCTGTAGCGCAGGCGCACGGCACTCAACTGCTCGGTCAGGCCGACGCCATAGCTGACGTACAAGCGCGGCGAGAGGTACTTGCCGAGCACGATGGAGGTCTGGTTGTTCATGTCGGTCTGCAGGCTCACGTCCGGCAGGCCGATGCGCGAGCCGAGCTGCTGCGCCAGGATCGCCCCGCCCTGCGCCAGCAGCTCGTTGGCGGCCGTGCTCTGGCGGCTCTGCACGCCGGTGGTCGTCTGCAGGGCCTGCAGCGAGCCGCCGCCGCCGGAGAGGATCAACGACATGATCTGCGACTGCGAGAGCGCTGGGTTGGAAAAGAACGACACTTGCGGCTGTTTCAGCGTGCCGCTGACGTTGATGCCCGCGGTCACGTCCGGATAGCGGCGCACGGCGCGGATCTCGATACCGGGGTTGTCGAGCGGGCCGCCGCGGAAGAACAGCCGGCCGGTCTGGATCCTCAGTCGGCGTGCGTAAGCGGAATACTGCCCCTTGCGCACGAACAGCTCGCCCGTCGCGGTCGTGCCCTGACCGAGTCCGCTGCTGACGGTGATCCCACCGCTCAATTGACCAGTGAGGCCCATCGTCTCGATGTCGACATCCCGGCCGAGCTCGAACGTGATCACGCTCACCACGTGGTAGCGGTGCGCGACGCTGGAAGACTCGGCGCCCACGATCACCTGATCGGACGACGTACGGACCGCACCCTTGAAGTTGCGTGGCGCGATGTGCGCATGCGTGATGTACACCTTGCCAGTGGCCTCGATGCGGTGGCCGACCATGCGGAAATCGAGCTGCGGAGAGGCGTCGATGCGCGCCTCGGGCAGATCTACCACGCGCAGATCGGTGCCGCGCAGGTGCACCTCGCCGCTCGCCGCCCCATCGTGCCAGCCCATCGTACCGGTCGCATGCAGAGTGCCTTTGCCGACCTGTGCCGAGCCGACGAAGCTCAAACCGCTTTGCACCAGTTGCGCCGTCAGGGAGAGTTGGCGCATCTGCAGGTTGGTGCGGTACAGATCGGCCGAGGCATCGACGATCTTCACCGCGCCGTGCAATCGAGGATCCCCGAGCGTCCCGCCGACCGAGGCATGCGCGAGCAGCACCCCGGAGACGGCATCGACGCCCGGCAGGTACAGCGAGACCAGATTCAAGCGGGCGGTGCGCGCCTCGAGGCTGCCCGTCACCGGCATCGCGCGCCAATCGGCGGCACCGCGCCGGATATCGAGCACGGCGTCGAACGTGCCGATCGCGCCGGCGGTCAGAGACGCCCGGGCGTGAATCGTCGCGGGCCCGGCAACCGCCGTGAGCAACCCGGAGCCGATGCTCGTGTGCTCGATCGTACCGCTGACGAGTTTGCGCGACAGCACTCCGTGCGAGAGCGTCATGCGCAGCGTGCCCTGCAGCGGCTTACCGGCGCTGCCGGTGATGTCGAGCGACGCGCCGAGGGTGCCTTGATATTCGACCGCAGGGGTCATGCCCGCGGTGAGCGTCGCCAACGGCAGTTTGCTGGCGCTGACATAGGCCGACCAGCCTCCCGGGGTCCAGGTCGCGCCGGTGCACAGCGCGCCCGGTGTTCCCTCCAGACACAGCGCGCCCAGCGCGCGGCGCTGCCGCGAGAGCGTCAGCTGCGCCGGTTCGCGCAGATGCAGGTGCAGCGACTGCGGCCCAGTCACGTTGAACGAGATGACCTGCCCGTTGAAGACCCCAGCGACGAAGCTGCCGGACGCCTCGGCCCCCGCGTGCAGTCCCGGAGCGTTCACCTTGAGACTCGCGCGTAGCGCGGCGGCCGGCCCGGCGAGATCGAATTCCAGGCTGCGCAGCAGGCGATGGCGCGAATGCAGCTCGCGCAGCTGTACGCTAACGTGTGAGCGGTGCTGCGGGCGCGGGTCGAAGTCGATACGCGCCCGCAGCGCGGCGAGCGAGTTGGCTCCGACGTGCAGATCCGAGCCCTCGAGCCACGCGTCCACGCGCGGCGCGCGGCGCGACCCGTCGATCGATCCGTGCGCCGTGAGGGTGCCGCGATCGGCGCTCGAGATCAGCTGCAGATCCCCCGTGAGTGCAAACCGCAGGTGCACGTGCCGCGCCAGCCGCCCATCGGCAGCGAGTCGTGTGCGCCCCAGATCCAACCGCAGTCGCTGGAACGTCCACACACCGTGATCGCGGCGCACTTCGCCGCTGCCGCCGGCGGGCTGACCGCGCACCTGACCGCTCAACCGTTCGATCCGCACGCGCAGCGGCGCTTCGGCGCCGAAGCCTGCACCGGCCGCGCGCAGTGCGAAGCCGATCCGGCCGCTGAGCACCGGACGC
>JAPTUI010000172.1:0-6625 GCA_028067895.1 Pseudomonadota bacterium
TACGCGCCCCTCTACGGCGGCCAGGTAGCTCAGTTGGTAGAGCAGCGGACTGAAAATCCGCGTGTCGGTGGTTCGATTCCGCCCCTGGCCACCATGATTTTATTGAAGATTTTCCGACCTAGCCTTCCCGAGCGGGCTCTGCTGCCACCTTTCTGCCACCTCCGCACTCCCGAGCTATGAACGCTGCGAGCTGATCGCCCAGCCCGGCGGCTCCGCGCCGCTGCACGAAGTGCGAATACACCCGCAGAGTGACGGCGGGGTCGGCGTGTCCGAGCCGGCGGCTGACCGCCACGATGTCCGCCCCCGCCGCAAGCAACCAGGAGGCGTGCGTGTGGCGGGCGTCGTGGATGCGGATGGCCCGCAGCCCGGCGCGACGCAGGCTCGGCGCCCAAATGCGGGAGCGCCAGTTGCGCTCATCGAAAGTGAAAACGAACTCACCCGGGGTCCGCAGGCGGTGCCGCTTCAGCTCAGTGACCAGTTCGGCGGGCAGCTCGATCCACCGGGTCCCGGCTTCAGTCTTCGGCTGCGTTAACTCGCCGGTGAGCCCAGAGCGCTGCCGCCGGACGAGAACGCGGGCGGAGGCCCAATCGATGTCGGTCCAGGCGAGCCCGCGCAGCTCGCCGAGTCGGCAGCCGGTTTGAAACAGGAACTGAACGGCGCACCGGTGCTCCGCGGGGGTCGCCGCGAGCAGCCGCTCGCACTCGCTCGGAGTGAGGATGTTGGAGTCGACCACGGTATCCACGGAATCGAGCTGCCGAGCCGCCTTGGGCTTGCGCACCCCGTCGGTTGGATTGAAGGTCGCGAGCTTGCGCGCGCATGCGAACTTCCAAAGCGTCTTCGCGCACCCGATCATCTTCCCGGCCGCCCGCGGGCCAGTCTTGGCCGCCACCGCCCGCAACTCCTCAGCGCGAGCGAGCAGCGCGCGCTCAGGTTCCGTGCGCTTCGAGACATCCTTCCTCTCGATGTCGGCCAGCTTGCGCGCGACGCGCGCCACCTGCTCTGCGGCAATCTGTTTGATGGTGGAGTTGCGGAGCCGCTCCAGATCCTCCGCTTCAATGCTGCGCACTTCCCGCCCGCGGAAGGCGGCGAGCAGCCGCTTCAGGCTCTCGCGATAATCCTTCAGCGTTGTCTGACGCAGCTCTGTAGTGAGGTGCGAGGCGCGCCACTTCTCGACCAGCTCTTCAAACTTCAGCGCGCCCGGCCGCTCCTGCGGCACATTGACGCCCACCGCGCGGCCGGCGGCCAGCATTTGCTCGAAGTGTCCTTTGTCCGCCTCCGCGGCGGCGAGGAGCTTGACGAAGGCGTCCGCCTCGCGCCGAGTGCGGAAGGAGCGCTCACGGATCTTGCCGTTGTCGAGGTAGCGGAGTTGCCAGTGCCCGTTCTTCTTTTGCGTTGGTTTGCGCATGTCATCCACCTCTCGAATGTCGGGCAGTTCGCCGCCGATTCGGGCGGCTGTGCTCGACGATCCAGCGCCGCGCGGCGCGCACGTCTGTCGGCGAGAATGTGCGGAAGCGGCTGCCGATGGCCCTTTCAGGCCGGATCACGCGCAGCCGTTCGAGCTTGCGCATCAGGGTCGAGCTGATGTTGCCCGCGGCGCGCATGAAGGCGCCACTGCTCAGTCGTTTCATGGGGTGTCTCTCCAGTGTTGAAGTCAACATTTCTCCAACATTAATTATCGCTCCAACATCGGCACCGAGGTCGGTTTTTATTACCACACCGTTCAGGGATTTACCTGTGCGCGGGACGAATCGGGGACGGTTTCGCCACAAAAGACCGATTTTGCTTCGTGAGAACGGCGCGTCCGCCACCGTGACGCTCAACGATGGATCGGGCGCGCCGCCTTCATGCGCACCATGGAAATCGAGAAGTGATCAGATGCGGCAAATGCCGCCGGTGACTTCAGCGCAAGGCGTTGCGGATCGCCGCAACAACCGGACCGATCTTCACTGCGACCATTGCGCGGTGACGTTTGTTATGCTCGATCAGCATGCCGCTCAGCATCGCGCTGGCACCGGGTGCACGAGTGAGGATCGCAGCGGAGCGGAAGTCGCCAATGTCCAACAGCGCTCCCCCGCTCAATCCTTTCGGCCCGAAGGAGTTCATGGGTTGACCTTCCATGTCGAAGAAATGCTTTCCGAAGCGCAGGAAGAGGTGATCTTCGCCCGTAACGCCCAGCGCGGAGGCGAGCTGCGGCATGTCCTCGACGCCTGCGGTGTAAATTGAGCGTCGATTGACGATCGTGTGGGCCGCGTGGTTGATGGAATCCTTGTTGCGGGAAATCGGGTAGCCGATTGCGGTGTAGCGACGCCCCGAAGTAATTGCTCGATTGTGTGAGAGTCGGTCGGCAGACACGAAATTGACTTTGCCCATTTCGGGCAACGCGCTTTCAGGCAGTTCACAGAAAGCGACGTCGTAATGGTCGACATTGCGGTTGCCGCCGGGGGCAGTGGTCGCCAGCATCTGCGCTCTGAGCGGAACGGGACTTGTCCCAGGCGGGCCGCCGACAAACAGCGCACCGCGTTGCGCCGATTGATCGGCGATGTGAGCTGCGGTGGCGAGAATGCGGCGACCGTCCACGTCGAGCAGGATGCAGCTCCCGACGTGTTCCGGGCGTTGATCGCGCACACGGCCGCCGTAGATCGGCCGCACAGACGCCACGAATGAGTCGGCCCCCTGCGTCGCGCAGGCTGTCAGGTGTGCGTCGAATGCGTCTTCGGGAAGTTGAATCGTATTGGCCACGGTCCGCGGCGCTACTGCTTCCTCTTCACGTACCGTCCACCCTGACCGCGCGCCTTCCTTCGGGCGCGGTGCCGCGCACCACGCGAGCCGCTCATCTTGAACAGCAATACGAGATTACCGACATCTCCTCGGGCAACGCGATAGCGTCCTTTCGACTTCAGGAGCGACGTGTACTGTGGATTCTTCTCCAGCCACCGTGCAACTGCGCGCGGCGCGACCCTGAGCGCTGGTGCAATGTTCTTCAGCCCGACTATGTATTGCTCAAACTCGTCACGGTAGGGCCTCGGGGCATCCCGCCACTCGGGTTCTTCATCCGGTGGTGGACGTTCAAATTTGCCTTTGAGCATGGCGCGGTGGGTGCCCTCAGCCCACAGAAGTGCACGCGCATAGCTACGCTCTACTTCGTCCGAACGCGTCATCCGTCGCGCCCACGCGGCATCTTCCCGTTCTCGGGCAGTGCGGCGTTGAGGCGCCTGGATGAGGGCTCGCTTCACCACAAAAGACCGATTTCCGTGTTTCCAAGCTCGCAGCGGGACCGGAAGCTTAATGCACACGGACCTCGACGCGGGCGTTCGGATTCAAACCCGAATGAATTATGACCCGCAGAGTGCCGAATGCAAAATCATCGTGAGGAAGTGCTCGATGAAGCCTCAAAAGACCATCGTCTATCTTTCGGGCCGCGAGTTCCGCGCGCGAGTGCGCGCCGCGGTCGGCCGCGAGCTCAACAATCCAACGCTCCGAGTCATGGAGGCGCTGGGCGTCCTGCAGCCGCTCAAGAACACCGTCGGCTCGCGCATGTTCGCGCCGCACGACGTCCGCACTGCGATTGCGTGGATGCGGGCGAACCCGCCCCGGCCGCGCGGTCGTCCGCCGCTCAGCGCGCCGGATGAGGCGACGGCGGCATCGTGAACACGGAGTCCGGCCCGCTGGTCGTCGTTGAACTGCCTGGGGGCATCCCGGCCGCGTTCCCGATGGCGGCCGTGATGGAAGCGCGCCAGCGAGCGGCCGAACTCGGATTCGGGCAGCACGCGATGCAACGCTCAGGAGACCTCAATTTCGGCACCGAGCGGCTGGTGGATTCCAAGCAACTCGCCGAGTTGTTCGGCATCAACGACACCTTTGTGGAGCAGCTGGCGAAGGACGGCAGGTTGCCGAGCATTCGCATCGGAAGACTGTTGCGATTTCAACCGTCGCTTTGTCTCGCGGCGCTGCGAACGAACGGCGGGCGGCTGTGAGATGAGGCGCGACGAAGCCGCACAGCGCGCCGCATGCGGCCGGGGAGCAGAGCTGGCTGGCATGGGAGGCATTCTCATCATGAGAGCCGGGCGGGTGCTCGGCTACGTGCTCTGCCAGCAGTGCCGAGTTGAATTCACTTGTGACCGCCGTGCGGTGCTCGATGCGGTGGAGCGGCGGCTGGCTGAAGTTTGAAGTTATATCTGAGCGGTGGCGCCAGCCGCTGCAACCTTAACGGGATTAGCCGATGGGCCTGTGTCGCCCAAGAAAAAGCCCGCAGCGGCAGCAATCCGCGACGGGCTCAGCGTTCAACATCCGTTGAGGATCAATTGACATGCGAATTATCGTTGAATCGAAGCCCTCCGGCAACAAAACCTGGGCCGTGCTGCCGGGCAAAATCCTGCGCCGGCTGGCCAACAACGACATTCGGTCTGCTGAGGATTGGCGGCGGCTGAGCCGCACCCGGAAGAGCAGCATTTTCGGCATTGTGCCGGCAATGGTGCGGGCCATCGACCGCGCGGCGGGGCAGGAGCGGCGGACGTGAGCCCCGATGCCCTCATCGCGCAGATTCGGGAATGCGTCCCGCCGGAAATGCTGAACTGGCCGGTCTGGCTGCTGTGGCGAGCGAAAAAGGTTCCCGGCAAGAAGGACGCCAAGGTCCCGCTTTACGCGGACGGCTCCGAACGGCGGGGCACGCTGGACGCGCCCGAGGATCGCGCTCGGCTCGTGCCGTTTGAGGCGGCGGCGACGGCGCTGCGCGCCAGCGACCGCGCGGCGGGGCTCGGGGTGGCGCTCGGCCCGATCCCCGGCACAACGCACGTGCTCTCGGGCATCGACACCGACCACGCGTACCGCGACGGGGAACTGCACGCCGCAGCACGCGCGCTGTTGGAGGCGGCGCAGAGCGCTTACTCTGAGCGGTCGGTCTCGGGCGGCGGCTTTCACGTCCTCGGGCTCGGCGACATTGGCACCACGAAATTTTCCGACCCGACCGGACAGCAGCCCGCATTGGAGATTTACTCCGGCGGGCGGTTCTTCGTGATGACCGGCGAGAGGCTGAACGGCACGGGGATCATGACCGACCTCGCGCCTGTCGCCGCGACGGCGCGGCGGCTCCTCGGCCCAAAAGCGAACGTCCACTCGACCAGCACAACCGATCCTCCCGGCTCCACACACGAGGAAGCGCAACGGATCCTCGATGCGCTGAAGCGGACGGGGCTTTACCGCGCGGCGGGGAAAGGCGGGAAGCATCTGATGCGCTGCCCGTGGGAGGTGCGGCACACGGCGGACGCGCGCGGGAACCGCAGCACGTCGGATTCCGAGGCGTGTTACTTCGAGCCGGGCACGGTGGTCATGAAGCACGGGAAGGAGGAGCCGCTGCGCTGGGGGATGTTCAAGTGCCAGCACGCCAACTGCGCCGAGCGCCGCCTGCGCGACCTGAAGGACTTTCTCGGGCTCAACACCCCCTCGGCCGCAGCGTTGCTCACCGGCCCTACCGCCGCCCTCGGTGCCCACGACGCGGTTCACGGTCAGCCCTACGAAGCGCCGCTCATTGTCGCGGGATACTTGATGGCGGATGCGGCGGGGTTCGTGGGAACCGGCGGCGCGGGGAAGAGCACGCTGTTGCTTTATGAGGGGGTCATGATCCGGCTCGGCCGCGCGCTTTACGGCAGGGAGGTGGTGCGCGGCGGCGGCGCGACGCTCGTGGTCACGGCGGAGGACGAGGCCGCGATCGTGTTCTCGCGCATCAACAAGCTTTGCACGGCGCTGAACGTCACGCCCACGGAACGTGAACATGTGCGGACCGGGATTTTTGTCGAGGACCTCTCCTGCGCCGGGGATCCCCGACTCGTGGTGGCGGACCCGGAGGGCAGCTTCGTGGCGACCGCGCTGGTGCAGGAGCTTCAGGAGAAATATTCCGATCAGGGCCTCGCGCAGATCATCTTCGACCCAACCTCGCACCTCGGGCCGGGCGAGCGCCACTTCAACGACGGATTCACGGCGCTCATGCGTCGGGGGCACGCGATCGCGAAGCACCTGGACTGCGCGGCGCGCTTCGCCCATCACCAAAGCATCGCCGTCACCCGCGGCGGCATCATGGACCAGCACTCGGGGCGCGGTGGTGCGGCGTTCGCCGACAACAGTCGCAACCAGCACCAGCTCGTCCGAGTGAGGGAGCGGGCGTTTCAGTTCGAGGGGCTGACTTATCGCGTGCCGGCCGAGGCACAGGATTCCGACTTCGTGGAGGGGAACGTGCTCGCGATCCTGTTGCACAAGCTCAGTTACTTCAAGCGCTCCCCTCATCCGATTTTTCTCTTGCGCAGGGGGTTCGAGTTCCGACCGATGACCGTGGCGTTTGGCGAGGGGCCGACGCCGGAAGAGGCCGACGCCGAAAGCTGCCGGAACGCGGAACGGGTCTGGCGGGTGCTCGCGCGCAAGGGGGAGCAGGGCTTCCACTGCACCGGCACCGACCTCGAAAAGACGTTCGCCTGCGAGCTGAAGCCCATGAGCCGTGATCAGGTGCGCAACGGGCTGCTCACGGCGCGGGTGAAGCGCTGGGTGGTCGAGGAGCCGCTGCCGCAGGAGGAGTGTCGCGGGGCGAAGCGCACTTGGTGGCGAGCGGTGCCGCAAGACGAGTGGCCGCAGGAGGAGC
>JAPTUI010000172.1:6635-11825 GCA_028067895.1 Pseudomonadota bacterium
GGCATCCCGCCGCGATGCTGCCGGCGTGATGAGGGCAGGGGCGTGGAGTCGGCGGGCATTCAATCCCGCGATTCCGCCGCTCCCTTAACGGCGGCGGGATTAACGGCGGCGGGATTGAACCGAGAGCTTTGCAGCTCGGCGGACACGCCTATCCCGCCGTCAGCGCCTCGGCAGCCTCGACCAGCGTCCGCGCGCACGAGCGGGGTAGGGCTCCTCAACGGCGAGCGCCGCCTGGATCTCACGCGGAACGAAATTCCTGGGCGTCGCTGCTCGAACTGCCCCGCTGTGACCGAGCCCGACCGAGCCCGGAGCAATCAACCCGCACCCGGCCGCCCGCCCATCCCGCCGCCCACCACCGCCGAGGTGGCATCCGGGTGGCACCGCTCCCCGGCGCCCAGCAATTCCCGACCTTTGCCGGCCCCGCCGCGGACCGAATCTCCGCGTGTCGATGGTTGCTCAATGGTTGTGCCCCACAGCATCCGCAAGGAATCGCAGCCTGCGCGGCGCGCTCGCGGTTCGGCGGACCGCAGGTCGCCCCCTCATCCCGCCATCCCCGCGAATTCGCCGCCCGGCGCGGTACCAGCGGAGGAAGGCCACATGGGACCCGGCCGCCGGCCGCAGCCCCGCATGACCGCCAGAATTAACCCGGAGACCAACCCATGACGCACAAGGCATCCAGCCGGATTCTGGCGACGATCCCCGACAGGTACAGCCCCGACTTCGCCGATCGGCTCGACCGCCGCACCTCCATCGCCAAGGCGATCCGAGGGCGCATCGAGGCAATCGAAACGGACCTCGGCGGCGTTGATGTCCTGAGCCACGCCCGGCGCAGCCTGGTCCGGCGCGTCGTTTGGCTTGAGGCAATCATCGAGCACTCCGAGCAGCGGCTCGCGGCGGGCGAGGGGATCGATCTCGGCGGTCACACGCAGGCGATCAACTCGCTGCTCGGCCTTTACCGGCTCCTCGGCCTCGAACGGCGCCAGCGGCCCACGCGCACGCTGCGCGACATCATGGCCGAGCCGCGCCCCGTGTCGCCCCGTGCCGTCGCTGCGGGTCAGCCCAGCGCCGCTCCTGAGCCATCCTACAACGCTAAGGACGACGTACCATGAAGCTGCACGAGTTCATGATGACCCGCGAGCTGGTCGGCCCGGAGTTCTCCGGCCCGAGCTGGTCGGCGTGGCGGGTGGTGGCCCGGCTCATCGACGGCGACGGTCAACTGCTGACGGACGCGGAGCGCGCGGTCGCGCTGCGGCTCACCGGCCGCACGCGGCTGCCGACCGAGCCACCCAGGGAAATCTTCGCCGGCGCTGGCCGGCGCTCCGGCAAATCGCGCTTCGGATCGCTCGTGGCGGTTTGGCTCGCGGCACAGGAGTACCCGCAGCTCGCGGCCGGCGAAACGGCCGTCGTGGTCCACGTAGCCCCCGACCGGGATCAATCGCAGATCGACCTGCGCTACGCCCGCGGAATCGTCGAAGCGAGCCCGCTGCTGAGCGCCGAGCTGGACGGCGCGCCCACCCGGGAAGCATTGGAGTTCCGCCACGGCACGCGCCTGGAGGTCGCCACGGCCAGCTACCGCACCGTGCGCGGTCGCACGATGGCCGGCGCGGTGATCGATGAGAGCGCATTTCTGCGCAGCGACGACAGCGCGCTTCCCGACATTGAACTCGCTCGCGCGTTGCGCCCGGCACTGCTCACGCTCAACGGGCTGCTGCTCGTCATCAGCTCGCCGCATCGCAAGGTCGGGTTGCTTTACAACGCACACCGCAAGTATTACGCGAACGACAACACGGACCGCGCCCTTTACATTCAAGCCGAAAGCCGCGACCTGAATCCCACGCTAGATGAGTCAGAAATTGCCGAGGCAATGCAGGACGATCCCGCCGCGGCACAGTCGGAATATCTCGGACTCTTTCGGGCTGACTTGGCGGGATTCCTCGATGACGCGACGGTTGATGCGGCAATCATTCCGAACCGCCGGGAACTGGCGCAAGTCGCCGGCACAAACTACGTGGCCTTCTGCGACCCTTCCGGCGGCCGCGCCGACAGCTTCACGCTCGCAATCGCACATGTCGAGGCGAACCCCGACCCCGCCCGCGAGCACGAACCGGAGCGGCTGGTGTTGGATGCCGTCCGATGCGTCGCGCCGCCCTTCGATCCAGAGACCGCCGTGGCCGGCATCGCCGAGACGCTGCGCGAATACGGGCTCAGCGACGTCTCGGGCGACAAGTATGGCGCGGAATTTGTGGTCTCTGCGTTCGCCCGGCACGGCATTACCTATAGCGCCTCAGAGCGCAATCGCTCGGATATTTATCTGGAGATACTGCCGCACTTCTCGCGCGGAGCCGTGGAGCTGCTCGACAACCCGCTGCTGCGCACGCAGTTGCTGCTGCTGGAGCGCCGCCCGCGCTCGACCGGTCGCGACTCCGTGGACCACCCGCGTGGGGCGCATGACGACCTCGCTAATGCGGTTTGCGGCGCGCTGCTGCTGGCTGCCGGGGGCGGGGCGACTTTGAACATCAGTGATGCCGCCCTCGAGCGGGCCGCGGCCGCGGCCTACGAGTGGATGTTGCCGACAATGAGTCTGCCGCCGCAGGCCGCTTCGGCGTCGGCCGAGCGGTACGCGCAGCTCAGCCAGCTCCAGGAGTGTGGTGCGCTTCCGCCACCCACCGGCCCGACGAAGATTGCCTGATGGCCGAGCGCGCCAACAGCCCCGCGACCAAGCGCGAGCGCCTGTTGGCGCTGCTCGCGAGCCGCACGCAAGCAGAAGCTCCCTGGCGGGACGAGGAGCTGGCGGCGGAACTGTGCTGTTCCGCGCGGACCGTGCAGCGGATGCGGCAATGGCTGCGAGATTTCGGCAAGCTTCCGCCGCCCCGGGCGTGAAATCGGCGGCCCCGCCGCCGCGCGAGCGGCCGCCGCCCCGCATACTCAAACCGTGAACAAACAAACACTCAGAATGTGGCGGCATGCTCCGGTGACTGCCGTTGCGTCGCGGCGGGGCCGGCAGAGCGGCGAGCTTCAGCGCCCTCGGCCGGTGCCCGCTCTTTCAGCGCGGTGAGGCGATGACCCGCGTCTTCCCCGGTGACCAGCGACTCGCCCGGCAGCACTTGGCGCTCGGGAATTATGCGCGGGCCTACGAGCTGGACCCGAGCTTGCGCCGCGAGCACTTGGCGCTCGACGCCCGCACAATCCGCACCGTACCACGCCGTGCAACCCAGAGGCCCCTCTCCATGTTCGACCCCAACGCTCTGCTTCAGCGCGCCGCGGGTGATGCCGGGTATCGTGAGCGCCGGCTCGCGCTCGATGAGGGCCGCCCCGGGGGCGCCGCTGAGCACATCCGGAAGGCTTTGAACCATGTGAAGGGCGGCGAGGAGCTGGATGAGCAGCGGCTGTGCCGCTATCTCACCGCTGCTCTGGCCGCACTCAACGCATCTGAGGCTCGGCGCGACCGCGACGACGAGGATGAGGAGGAATTTGGTCCGCGGCCGGGCGACCGGCGCGGCCGAGCACGCGATGCGATGGGGGAAGTGCCCCCTCGATCCTCGGTATCAACCCGTGGGCTGCGCACACGCGTGGACCATCGCCGGGACTTCGACGACTACGCCCAGGACGGAGCGGACTCTCGACACGCGTTCGATCGCTCCGGCTTCAATGCCGATGCGCTGCTCCAGCGGGGCGCGACGCTGTGAGCGCCGAGCCAATGACCCTGGCAGAAGCCGAGGCCTGGGCCGCGGAGCACGGCCCCGCGCCGGGGGCGCCCGATGACGGCATTTGCTTTGCTGAGCTGAATGGCGAATTCATGGGGCCGTTCGCTTGCGCGGCGGAAGCGTCGAGGGCGCTGGACCGCAAGCTCGCCGACACACCTCCCGTTCACGGCATGTACTGCGGGCGAGTCATGTTTGTCGACCCGACGATCTACCATCTGCCGGAGGGCACCGTCAATGGCTGAAGCTAATCAAGCCACCCGCGCCAACTCAACGAAGTTGGTTTGGATCGGATGCAAATTGCCACAGGGCGCCACGCTCGAATTGTTCGAGGAGCCCAGCCCGGATGTGCGCAAGGCAATGGAGCTGGGTCTGTCCAACCCGCGAGTCTTCATGCCCCCGGTGGTGAAAGCGCGGTTCACCCTCAAGGGGGCCAACTCCGTCGTCAACGATTTCAGCGTCCGCGGGCTGGCGCAGCCGAGCTTCGGCTACGGCATCACGCCGATTCCGGAGGACTTTTGGAATGAGTGGCTCGCGCAGCACAAGGGGAAGGCCGCCGTGATGCGCGGCTTCATTTTCGCGATGCCCAACGAGCGTGCCGCAATGTCCGAAAGCAAGGACCGCGCGGCCGAGGCCACCGGCCTCGAACCGCTGCGCCCGGACGTTCAAAACGACCGGCGTGTGAATACCGGTTCCCGCCCCGAGGAGCGCGTCGAGGCCGATGCCACGCACCTCGCGCGGCTCAATAAGGCGAACGGGGGGTGACCTCATGACGACTCACAACTTCACGCTCGGCGCAACCTACCGGCGGCTCCTCGACCTCGGCTACTCGCCCACCTCCGCCGCCACCCCGACCCGGGAGGATCACTTTGCGCGGGCGGGGCGGCGCGAGTCGTTCATCGCACTCGCGGATCACCCGGCCGCCGTCCAGTGTCACCCGACGGCGGCGAACGGTGCGCACGAGTCGCTCACGGCCGCAGATTGTGTCGCCCGGGAGGTGCCCGTGCTCGTGCTCACGGGATACCTGCTCGCCGACACGCGGCAATCGAAAGCTGTCCAGGCGGTGCTCGCCGATTACGGGTTACTCGCCGGCCCGGTGCACACCGACGATTTCGGGAACCAAATCCGGCCGCTAAGGTGGAGCGGTCGCGCGATCCTCGACGGCGAGTTCTCGGCGCGACTCGTCCACGACGACGACGACACCACAGTGTGCATTCGGCACGCGCTCGCCCCGACGCGGTTCCAGCAGCTGACCGATCAGTTCACGCGCACGCGCAACGTGCCGCTGGAGCCGGTCGGCTCGCACATCATCCCTTTGGACGGTCGGTGGGAGAGCGGCTCCCTGTTGCACACCCCACGCGAGAAGCTCCCCGAACTGCCCGGCGCCGACCTGGATCGGATCATTTCCGAGGTGGAAACCGCCCGCTGGGGAGGGCGCCCTGCCGCGACGAAGGGCGCCGCCGCGGCCTGAGCGGATGGCCCCAGCCCC
>JAPTUI010000238.1 GCA_028067895.1 Pseudomonadota bacterium
TCGGATCGGCGGCGCGGACCACCTGGGGCACGGCGTCCGGCGCCTGCGGGGCGCACCAGAGCGTCTCCCAGCCGCGCGCGGCACGGGCCGCCCTCAGGGCGCGCAGACGCGGATCTTCGAGCAGAAACCCGCACAGCGCCACGGGACGCTCATCGCCCAGCGCACCGTCCGCGCCGAGCGCCTCATCGAGCGACCGGGCACCAAGTGCCGCGACGCGCGCGGCCACGGCGCGCTGCACATCCAGCAGCAATGCAGTTTCACTCTGGGGCGCGCCCCGCAGACCGGTCAGATCGAGACCGAGCTGGGCGAGGAGCCGTCGGGCCCCGAGCAACTCCTCGGCGAGCGCGCCGGGATTGGCGAGCACGAGCGCCTCGATGGCCTCGGCCGTGCACTCGCGCCACAGCAGCCACTCCTCGGCCGCCCGCAGCAACCGCGGCGGCATCGTCCCGGCGCTCGCCTCGAGCGCGCGGCGCTCGCACTCGCGGCCGAGCCATCCTTCGAGCGGCAGCACGTCGGGACTGGCCCACACCCGCAGGCCTCGCTCGAGCTGCGCCGCCGCATGCGCCAGACGCAGCGCATGCGCGCGCCGTCGGGTCGGCGTCACCAGGGTGCCTCCGGCCTCGATGACGGCCTCGAGATGCGCAGGAACCTTTATCAAAACAATGGTTTATCGGTTATGTCGAAGGAGCGGCTTTTAACAAATCACTTCAATGCCGTTCATTTGAACCGCGCGCTCGCTGCGACCACGTTGTCCTGCGGCGGCGCCGAGGCATAGCCCTCGAGCAGATCCTCGATCCGTCCGAACACATCGAGCAGCGTCGCGCTGTCAGGAAGCGTAGTGACCCGGAAATGGTTGCGGTACGGCACGTTGAAGCTCACCCCCGGCGCGACCAGCACGTGCTTCTGCTCGAGCAGATCGAGCGCGAAGCGTTGATCGTCGAACCCGGGCAGGCGGTCGGTGTCGACGCCGATGAACGCGTACATCGCGCCCTGCGGCGTGTTCTTCAGCCGCAGGTAACGGCTGGCACCGACGGCACGCGCAATGGCCGCGCGCGACTCGTACAGCCGTCCGCCGGGACCGATCAGATCGCCGATCGACTGGTACCCGCCGAGGGCCGTCTGCACCGCCCACTGCGCGAGCACGTTGCTGCACAGGCGCAGCGAGCTCAGCAGATCGATGGCGCTCAGGTACTCGGCCGCGGCGCGGGTCCGCCCCGAGAACACCGCCCAGCCGACCCGGTAACCGCAGGCGCGATACACTTTGGAGAGTCCGGAGAGCGTGGCGCACAGGGTGTCCTCGACCAGCGTGGCCATAGGCACGAACTGCGCCTCGTCATAGACCATCTGGTCGTAGATCTCGTCGCTGAAGACCACGAGCCCGGTGCGCTCGGCGAGCCGCGCCAGCCGCTCGAGCACCCCGCGCGGATAGACCGCACCGGTGGGGTTGTTCGGATTGATGACGACCAGGGCGCGAGTGCGCGGGGTGATGAGCGCGGCCACGTCATCGGGATCGGGTACGAAGCCGTTCTCAGGACGACACGGGTAGTGCACGGCGCGGCCGCCGTTCAGAGTCACCGCGGCGGTCCAGAGCGGGTAGTCCGGGCTCGGGACCAGCACTTCGTCGCCGTCGTCGAGCAGCGCCCGCAACACCAGGTTGATCAGCTCGCTCACCCCGTTGCCGATGAACACCTCCTCGGCGCTCACCCCGCTCACGCCGCGCGCTTGCTGCTGCATTACCACCGCTTCGCGCGCCGGGAAGATCCCCTTCTGGTGACAGTAGCCCTCCGCCTCCGAGAGGTTCTCGATCATCGCCAGGCGCATCGTCTCCGGGGTGCGCAGTCCAAACGCGCCGGGATTGCCGATGTTGAGCGAGAGGATCTCGTAGCCCTGGCGCTCGAGCTCGTGCGCACGGCGCGCCAGACGGCCGCGGATCTCGTAGCGCACGTGGCGCAGGCTTTCGCTCGGACGAATGACCGGTTCGTTCATGCCCACAGCATACCATCGGCCCCGCGCTGCCAGTGATGACAGGCCACCCAGTGGCCGGCTCGCGCCTCGGTCCACGGGGGATGCTCCTCGGCGCAGCGCACCGAGGCCCGCGGGCAGCGGCTGCGGAACGCGCACCCGCCGGGCTTGATCGGCGCCCCGCCCTCGGCCAGGGGCACCGCGCCGAGCCGCCCGGGCTGCACGTCGGGGTCGGCGACGGGAACGGCCTCGAGCAGCGCGCGCGTATAGGGGTGCAGCGGCCGGGTGAGCAGCGCCTCGCTCGGACCGAGTTCGGCCATCCTCCCCTGATAGAGCACGAGCACGCGCTCGCACAAGCGGCGCACCGCGCTCAGATCGTGGCTGACCAACAGCACGCTCATCCCCTGCTCGCGGCGCAGCGCATCGAGCAGCGCGCCGATCTGCCGCTGGGCGCGCACATCGAGCGCCGAGAGTGGCTCGTCGCAGACCAGCAGTCGCGGCGCGAGCATCATCGCGCGGGCGATGCCGACTCGCTGGCACTGCCCGCCAGACAGCTCATGCGGCCGGCGGACGGCGAGCGCCGGATCGAGCCCGACGCGCTCGAGCATCGCCGCGACGCGCTCGGCCCGGGCCGCGGCGTCGAGCGCCCGGTGGTGCACTTCAAGCGGCTCGCCGACCAGCCGCTCGACCGTCAGGTGCGGATCGAGGCTCGCCAGCGGATCCTGGAAAATCAGCTGCAAGGCACGGCGCAGCGGGCGCAGGCGCCGCTCCGGCAGCGTGCCGACGTCCCGTCCGAGCCACGCGATCCGCCCGTGCGCCGCACCGATCAGGCGCAGCGCGGCGCGCGTCAGGGTCGATTTGCCACAGCCGGACTCCCCGACCACCGCGAGCGATGCCCCGCCGGCGATCGCGACCGTCACCGCCTCGAGCGCCACGAGCCCTGGTCGACGCCGCCACGCGCCCGGGCGGCGGTAGTGCACGGTGAGGTCCTCCACCGCGAGCACCGGCGCAGCGGCGCGGCTCGCGCCCGGCACCGCCGCCGGTATGGCTGGTTCGCGCGTCGCGGCGAGAAGTTCACGCGTGTACGGCTCACGCGGAGTATGGAACACGTGCGCGGCGCTACCGGTCTCGATCACCCGGCCGTTGCGCATCACCGCGACCCGATCCGCCAGCCCCGCCAGCGCCGCGAAATCGTGCGTCACCAACACCAAGCCGATGCGCCGCTCGCGCTTGATGTGCGCCAGCAGCGCGAGGATCTGCGCCTGGAGAGTCACGTCGAGCGCGGTCGTGGGCTCATCGAGGATCACCAGCTGCGGATCGCACGAGAGCGCGATGGCGAGCAGGACCCGCTGGCGCATCCCGCCGGACAGCTCGTACGGATACTGCCGCAGACACCGGGCTGGCTCGCCGAGGCGCACCTGTTCGAGGAGTGCGAGCGCCCGGGCGCGTGCGGCGCGTGCGCTAAGGCCGGTGTGCCGGCGGATCGGCTCGGTGAGTTGCGTCCCGATGCGCAGGTGCGGCGTCAGCGCGCCCATCGGGTCTTGGAACACCCACCCGATGCGCCGGCCGCGCAGCGCATCGAGGGTCCGTTCGGAGCCGCCGATGAGATCGGTCGCGCCGAAGCGCGCCGCGCCGCTCACCACGGCGGCGGCCGGGGCGAGTCCGAGGGCGGCGAGGAACGTCAGGCTCTTGCCGGCGCCGGACTCCCCGACCACCCCGAGGCACTCCCCGGGGTGCACCGCGAGTGTTACCTCGTCGACGACGGGCACGCCCGCGAAGCGCACGCTCAGCGCGTTCAGGGCGAGCAGCGCTGCGACCTCGGCCGCCGGCCGGGGTGCCTCAGCGCTGCCGGGGATCGAGGACATCACGCAGCGCATCTCCCAAGACGTTGAACGCCAGCAGCAGCACGATCAGCACCGTCGCGGGCACCAGCAGCAGCCACGGGGCGCTCAGCATCTGGCGCGCTCCGGCATTGATCAGGCTGCCGAGACTGGCGCGCGGCGGTTCGACGCCGAGCCCGAGGAAGCTCAAGAAACTCTCGTACACGATCATCTGCGGCACCATCAGCGTGGCGTACACCGCGACGGTGCCAGCGAGATTCGGCAACACGTGCCGGCGCAGCATCTGGAAGCCGCTCAAACCGCCGGCGCGCGCCGCTTCCATGAACGCCTGGCGCTTCAGCGAGAGCGTCTGGGCACGCACCACCCGCGCAAGGGTCAGCCAGCCGACCGCGCCGATCGCCAGGAGCAGCACGGCGATGTTGCCACGCCCGAACAGCGCCGCGAGAATCAGCACGATGAACAGATACGGCAGCGCGTAGAGCACGTCGACCACGCGCATCATCCCCGCATCGAGGCGCCCGCCGACCCAGCCGGCGGCCGCCCCCCAGGCGACCCCGATCAGCACGCTCACCAGCGTGGCGAGCAGCCCGATCACGAGCGAGAGCCGCAGGCCGCTCAGCGTGCGCACGTACAGGTCGCGGCCAAGCGCATCGGTGCCGAGCCAATGCTCGGCGACAAACCCTGGCGGCACCGCCAGGTGCCGCCAGTCGATCGTGCGGTAGGAATACGGGCTCGCCGCCGGACCGAACAACGCCAGCAGCACCAGCACCCCGAGCACGAGCACTGCGAGCAGGGCGCGGCGACGCGGGTCACTCGGGCTCATGGCGCACCCGCGGATCGAGCCAGGCATGCAACAGGTCCGCGCCCAGATTCGCCAGCAGCGTCAGAGTTCCGTACACGAGAACCATGCCCATCACCAGCGTGTAGTCCCGATCGATCGCGCCCATCACCAGGTAGCGTCCCGTACCGGGAAGTTCGAACACGGTCTCGACGACCAGCGAACCGGTGACCAGGTACGTCGCCGCCGGCCCGAGGTAACTCACCACCGGCACCAGCGCCGGCCGCAGAGCGTGACGCCAGAGCACCCACGCACGTCCCAGGCCGCGCGCGCGCGCGCTGCGGATGTAGCTCGCGTTGAGCACCTCGAGCAGACCGGCGCGCGTCAGGCGCGCAATCGAGGCAGCGAGCGGCAGGGCCAGCGTGATCGCCGGCAGCACCAAGTCGCGAGGCGTATCGGGCTGCCAGCCGGCGACCGGCAGCCAGCGCAGCCACAGCCCGAACACGAGCGCCAGCAGCGGACCGGTGACAAAGCTCGGCAACGCGAGCGTCACGGCCGCCAGCGGCGCGAGCGCGCGGTCGATCAGCCCGCCGCGGCGCAGCACCGCACCGATGCCGAGCGCAATGCCGCTCAACGCACCGAGCACGAGCGCCGCGGCGCCGAGCTCGGCGCTCACCGGCAGTCCCGCGCCGATCAGAGCGGCCACCGGCTCATCGCGCAAACTGTAGGAGCGACCGAGATCCCCATGCGCGAGTGCGCGCAGGTAGGCTACGTACTGCACCGGCAGCGGCCGATCGAGTCCGTAGCGCGCACGCAGTTCGGCGCGGGTGCGCGCCGAGAGCGCCCGGGCCGACGCAAACGGTCCGCCCGGCGCCAGACGGATGACGAAAAACGATACGGTGAGCAGGATCAGCAGGACCGGAACGATCCCCGCAATACGGCGCAACGCGTAACCGAGCATGACTCAGTTTAGCGCGATCCTCTGCTATATTGACCGGACTCTCTCGAGACGATGGCGAGATCATGAAACGCATACTGGTCGGCATCAAGCGCGTTGTGGATTACAACGTGCGCATCCGCATCAAACCCGATGGATCGGGCGTGCTCACCGACGGGGTCAAAATGAGCGTCAACCCCTTCGATGAGATCGCACTCGAAGAGGCGCTGCGGATCAAGGAGCGAGGGGCCGCCGAGGAAGTGGTGGTGGTGACCGTGGGACCGGCGGACTGCCAGGCGCAGTTGCGCACCTGCCTCGCCATGGGCGCCGACCGGGCGCTGCATGTGCAGACCGACACTGCGCTCGAGCCACTGGCCACTGCCGGAGTGCTGCGCGCGCTGATCGAGCGCGAGCAACCCTTCCTGGCGTTGCTTGGCAAGCAGGCCATCGATGATGACAACGGTCAGACCGGGCAGATGCTCGCGGCACTGTGGGATCGGCCACAGGCCACGTTCGCCTCGAAGATCGAACTCGCCGAGGGCAAGGCCCGGGTCACCCGTGAAGTCGACGCGGGACTCGAGACGCTCGAGGTCGACTTGCCGGCGGTCGTGACCGTGGACCTGCGCCTGAACGAACCGCGCTACGTGAAGCTGCCGGACATCATGAAGGCGAAGAAGAAGCCGCTGGAGACGCTTACGCTGGAGTCCCTCGGCATCACGCCACGCGCGCAGCTGAAGACGCTGCGCCATGAGCCGCCCGCGCAGCGCAGCAAAGGCGTGCGGGTGAACGATGCCGCCGAGCTGCTCGGTGCGCTGAAGCAGAAAGGACTGCTGTAAATGAGCCAGAACATCCTCATCATCGCCGAACACGACGGAAACACGCTCAGCGTGGCGACCGCCAAGTGCGTCGCCTGCGCCGCAACCGTCCCGGACGCCACCCTGACGGTCATCGTATGCGCCGCGGACACCGCCGCCTTAGCCCAGCAGGCCGCCGCGCTCACCGGCGTCGGCACGGTGCTCACCGTCGAGCACCCCGCGCACGCCCATCCGCTCGCCGCAGCCATCGCCCCGCAGATCGCGGCGCTCGCCGGACCCTACACGCACGTATTCGGACCCTCGAGCACCTTCGGCAAGGACCTCATGCCACGCATCGCCGCTCTGCTGAAGACGGTGCAGGTGAGCGACATCATGGCGGTAGAGAGCGCAACGCGCTTTCGCCGCCCGATCTACGCCGGCAATGCCATCATCACCGTCGAGGTGCTCGACGGCGCCAAGGTGATCGGCACCGTGCGAACCGCCTCCTTCCAGCCTGCCGCATCCGGCGGCTCGGCCCGCATCGAGGCCGCCGCACCGCTCATCGAACCGCCGAACCATACCCGCTTCGTGTCGGTCTCCGCCGCTCACAGCGACCGCCCCGACCTACAGACCGCCGCGCGGGTGGTCTCGGGCGGTCGAGCCCTCGGCAGCGCGGAGAACTTCCAGCTGCTCTACGGGCTCGCCGACACCCTCGGGGCGGCCGTCGGTGCCTCGCGTGCCGCAGTCGATGCCGGCTATGCGCCCAATGAGCTGCAAGTCGGCCAGACGGGCAAGATCATCGCCCCGGAGCTGTACATCGCCATCGGAATCTCCGGGGCCATCCAGCACCTGACGGGCATCAAGGACGCCCGCACCATCGTGGCGATCAACAAGGACCCGGACGCGCCGATCTTCGAGGTTGCGGATTTCGGCCTCGTCGGGGATCTATTCGAAATCGTCCCGCAGCTGCAGAAACTGCTCGGCTGACGCCGGCCGTCATGGCGCCAACGAAAAGGGGGTTCGCTTCGCGGCGAACCCCCTTTGTTCATTGCTGCGCCTTGGGCCGCGGCAAGCGCGCTCAAAGCTGGCTGAGCACGTGCTCCGCGGCCGACACCTTGAACTGCCCCGGCGCTTCGATGTTGGCGTACGTCACGACGCCGTCATCGACCACCAGCGCGAAGCGCTGACCACGCAGTCCGAGGCCGAAGCCGCGCGCATCGAGCTCCAGACCGAGTGCCTTCGCGTACTCGCCATTGCCATCGGCGAGCATCAGCACCTTATCCGCCACGCCCGAGGCCTTGCCCCAGGCATTCATCACGAACACGTCGTTCACCGCCATGCAGGCGATGGTGTCCACGCCCTTGGCGCGGATCTGATCGGCCAGCTGTACGAAGCCCGGCAGGTGCTTCGCATCGCAGGTCGGCGTGAACGCGCCGGGAACGGAGAACAACACCACCTTCTTGCCCTTGAAGAGCTCCTCGCTGGTGAGATCCTTCGGTCCTTCCGCACTCATCGTCTTCAGCACGCCCGCAGGCATGCGCTCTCCGGCTTTGATCGCCATGCAACTCCTCCTGATCGATCAGTGGGCCAGGTCGGCGGGCCTCAGCCCGCCGACTTCGCCTTCAAACTCCACAGCTCGGCCAGACGCTGAAGCGTCGGGTCGCCCTTGACGCTATTGAACGCGTTCAGCGCGGCAACTTTGTTGCCCGCCTTCAGCTGCGCGATACCGAGCAGCAGATGGGCTTCGGCCGGACGGATCAGACCGCCCTTGGCAATGCCCTGCGAGATCAGCTGCACTGCTTTGTGATAGTGCTGGTAGCCGTAGTAGGCCAGTCCGACGCGCACATCCGAATTGCCCTTCGCCTGCTTGCTGGCGAGCTCCGCGGTGTGGGCAAGTGTCTTCTGGTCCGACGCCGCGCGCTTCTGCGCATCGCTCAGGATTCGCTCGGCCTTCGCCTTCTGGTGCGGATCGGTAAAGATGTTGTTCTTCAGTGCCGAGGTCAGCACCTGTTCGGCTTCACCCGGGGAGCCGGCCTCGATGGCGAGCTCCGCATAGGTGTTGAACTCGTGTGCCTGCTGCATGACGCCGACCGCGAAGGCGAGCCGGTAGGCCTCGAGCAGGTTCGCATCGCTCTTGATGCTCTTGAACGTCTGGAACAGCAGGTACTGCCAATAATTACGCTCCGGGTAATAGACCACCAACTGCTCGAGCGCATTCAGCAGGCAGCCCTGATCGTGCAATTTCATGCACGAACTCTGGATCAGCTCCAGCGACTGCTTGCTCGGCTTCTGACCGGCCTTGATGGCCGCGTTGGCCAGACCACGCTCGTAGGCGATGGTCTGCTTCCAGTTGCCCTGCAGGTAGTACGACTGCCCGACCAGCGTCTGCATTGCCGCCCCGGCGTAATGCTTCTGGATCGCCTCGGTGCCGTACTGAATCGCCTTCGGATAATTGTGCAGCTGATAGTAGATCTGCGCCAACGCCTTGGTGAACTGCTGTGTCTGCGCCGGCGTCACGTACTGATCCGACAGCAGCGCCTCGAGCTTCGGGGCGAGCTTGCTGTAGTTGTGCGTCTTCTCGTACGCGAACACGTACAGCTGATTCAGGATGTGCATCGCGTACGGGCTCTTGTGAGCATCCGCCATGCCCGCCACCTGGTCGAGATCGGCCTCGCCCGCGGCGTAGTTACCCGCCTGAATCAACTTCTGCGCAGCCTGCAGCTTCAGCGCCACCGGGCGACTGATGGTCTTCGACGGAGCTGCGGCATGAGCCGGCGCAACGTGCATCACGCTCACCGCACCGATGAGCATCGCGCCGAGCGCCGTCGCCGCAACGATCCTCTTGAACTTCATGAAACTCTCTCGCATAGGTGGATTCTCAACCGCGTCTATTGCGCGAATTCGGACGTATTGACGAAGCCGATCTTGGTCATGCGGTTGCGCTGCGCATCCGCGAGCACCTTGGCCACGATGCCGTACTTGGCCATGCCATCGGGGTTCAGGTGAATCTCGGGCTGCGGATTCTTCACCGACTCGCTGGCGAAGTACCCGTCCAGCACCTGCATGTTCGGCACCACCGTGCCGTTCCAGGTAATGGTGCCGTCGAAGTCGATGCTGAGATTGATCACCTCGGGCGGCTTGCTCGGCGGCTGATGCTGATTCTGCGGCAGATCCATCTTCACCGAATGGGTCATTACCGGCAGCGTGATGATCAAGGTCACCAACAGCACGAGCATGACGTCGATCAACGGCGTGGTGTTGATCTCGACCATCGGCCCAGAGCCGGAACCCGTCGACATGGCCATAACTTCAAATCTCCTCGAGCGCCCTCGGGCCCCGATAAAAAATGATCACTGCGCGCTCAGCGCGTTTCCGTGCGGTTCGGTGATGAAGTCCACCTTCACCATACCGCCGCGCTGCAACTCGTACAGAACATGCCCGATCGACTTGTAGTCCGCGTTGCGGTCGCCGCGGATGTGGATCGAAGGCTGCGGCGTCAGTACGGCCACCTGCTCGATCTTCTGCAGCAGCACCGTGTCACTCTTCACCGCGGTATTGTTCCAGAAGATATCCCCGTTCTTCGTCACCGCGATGGTGATGTCCTGCGGCTTGGTGTGCGTCGGGATGTTATTCGCCTTCGGCAACTTCACCGGGACCGTCTTGGTGATCACGGGGATCGTAATGAGAAAGATGATGAGCAGCACCAGCATGACGTCGACGAGCGGCGTCGTGTTGATGGTGGCCATCACGCCCGGTTCTTCGTCCGAGCTTCCGACATTCATCGCCATTTTCGACAGCTCCTCACAACCGGCGCGCGGCGCGCCGGGATTCGGCATTCGAGAACGTGCCCCGCAGCTGCGGGGCACGTCTTGCGCATCCGAAGCAGTTCAATCAAAGGTCCGTTGACCTCGGACTTACTTGCGCACCGGAGCCGCAGCGGCAGCCGCCGGCTTCGCACCGCCCGTCTCCGGGCTCGGCACGCGCGCACCGCTCACCATGTAGGCATGCAGATCGCTGGCGAAATTGCGCAGCGCGTCCTGCAGGACCTTGTTGCGCCCGAGCAGCCAGTTGTAGCCCCACACCGCCGGCACCGCAGCGGCGAGGCCGAGCGCGGTCATGATCAGCGCCGAGCCGACCGGGCCAGCCACCTTGCCTATGCTCGCCTGACCAGCCAGACCGATCGCGACGAGTGCGTTCATGACGCCCCACACCGTGCCGAACAGACCGACGAACGGCGCCGAGGAACCGACCGTGGCGAGCAGCGCGAGGCCCTTGCTCATCTCACCGGAGACCTGGTCGACCGAGCGCTGCAGCGACATGGTGATCCACTCGTGCAGATCGATGCGATCGGTCAGGCGGCCGTCGTGATGAGACATGGCGCGCATGCCGTCCTCGGCGATGGTGCGGAACGAGTTGTCCTTCTTCAGCTTCTCGATGCCTTCCTTGATCGACGGCGCCGACCAGAAGGACTTCTCGGTCTCGCGCGCAGCCTTCTTCAGGCGGTGCTGGTCCCACAGCTTGGTGAGGATGATGAACCAGGTCGCGAGCGACATCAGGAGCAGCAGCACCATGACGGACTTGTCGATGATGGTGCCGTTGTTCCACACGCCGGCAATGCCGTACGGGTTGTTGACGGATGCGGTAGCTTGGATAGCCATAGATTTCCTCAGATCACAAATAAGCCGCGTTGGATGGCGGTGTCGAAGTTGAAAGAGACAGGGGCATCAGAAGTCGTTCAGCTGGAACTTGATGGGCAGATGGCCGCAGAAGTTGATCGGCCTGCCATTGGCCCGCGCAGGGTTCCAGTGTCCGGAGGTGGCGCGCGCATACCGCAGGGCCGCTCGGTCAAGACGCGGGCTGCCCGAGGAGGTAATGACGCGCGGTGGAGCCGACAGTCGGCCGTTCGGTCCCACGCACACCTCCACGATCGCAGTGCCCTGCTCGCCGAGGCGCTGCGAAGACTGCGGATAGTAGTCCTGGGTCGCCGGGAAACCGCTGGCGGGGCTCAGATACGTGTAGTGCACCGGGGCCGGTGGCGGCGGCGCCGCACGCACCACGTGATGCGTCACGGTGATGGCATGGCTCTGGGCCTGTGGCGGCACGTTGATCTGGATCATCGGCGGCGGCACCTGCACCTGCTGCTGCACCAACTGCGGCGGCGGGGGCGGGGGCGGCGGCAGGTGCTTGCGCACCTGGCGGACGATGGTCGTCTTGATCGGCGGGGCGACGAGCTGTACGACGCGGCTGGCCAGACCCGCCTCGAGCGCCCAGAAAATGAGTATATGCAGCACAATGATGGCCGCGAGAACGGCCGTGCGGCGAGTAAAGAATTGTGTGTCGTGTACGTAAGCGCTCATGTGTGAATGCTAAGGCGTGGCTGTTGCCTATTCGAAAACACCGAAACGAAACGAGAGTGGCGCAAGGTAGCGGTCTTTCCACCTGCCCGCAAGCGGCTCACTCCGGACCCGAGCTGCCCGACGGCGGTCCCGC
>JAPTUI010000612.1 GCA_028067895.1 Pseudomonadota bacterium
ATCTGCGCGAGCGCGACCACTACGCCGAGATCATCCGGGCGGATGGTGAGCACCTTGCGCAGCAACGCGCGGGCCTGCGCCAGCTCATTCTGGCTGGCGAAGTAGCCGGCGCCGAGCTCGAGCACGCGCGGACTGCGCGGGTGGGCCGCAAGCAGCTGCTGAACCGCCATGCCCGCGGCACCGGGACCGCGCGTCGCGAGCAGCGCGCTCACCACCAACTGATCACGCCGCACCCCGTCCCGGTCGGTCGTCTTCTCCAGGAGCGCCAGGGCGCGTTGCGGCTGACCCACGCTCAAGTAGACCGCGGCGAGATTGATCAGGATCGTCGCATCGTGCGGGTGGGCCTGCGCGCTGCGCTTGAGGGAGCGGATGAGCACCTCGCGGTCGCCAGTGCGCTCGGCCGCCGAGCCCAGCAGCGAGAGGAGCTGCGGATCGAGTCTCGGCGCGCTCAGCGCTGGTGTGAGCGCGCGGATCGCAGCGCCCGGGTCGCCGAGCTTCAACTGCACTTGCGCGAGCAGCTTGCGTGCCTGGATATTCTCCGGCGCCTCAGAGAGTGCCTGCTGCAGCTGCTGCTCGGCCTCCTCAAGGTCGCCGCGCGCGATCAGCGCGGCACCAAGCGTCACGCGCGCCTGCACGAACTGTGGCGCGTTGAGCACCAAGTGCTCGAGCTCATTCGTGCCGGCGAGCAATGCGCCGCGCGCGAGCTTCACGCGCGCCTGCAACAGCATGGTCAAAGGCGATTGCGGCTCAAGCTTGGTGAGCGCCGCCACGCTCTCGGCCGCCGGCTTGAGTTCACCGAGCGCGAGGCGCGATTCGGCCAGCGTCACCAGCGCCGTCAGCCGATGTAGGATGGGCTCTGAGCCGGGCATCCGCTGCAGCGCCGCGAGCATGGCGTGCTCGGCGGCCGAGAACTGGCCGAGAGCGGCATCGATCCGTCCGGCGATCAGGTGGGGTTCCGGCGATTTCGGATCACGCTGTGCGGCGAGGGTCAGCTGCGCCAGCGCCGCCGGGAAGTGCCCCTGGCTCGCCAGCGATTCGGCGAGCAGATCGCGCGCCTCGGTGAGATTCGGATGGGCCACCACCAGCGGCCGCAGCGCCGCGATCGCCTGCTCGAGCTGCCCGGTGCCGAGCAGTGCCCGGACATACAGGACGCTGCGATCCGGCTCCGGCAGCGCGATGCTGTGCTTTGCCAGCGCATCGAGCAGCTTCTTCGCCTGACCATTGGCGAGCCAGGTACGGGCCTGCAGGTCTTCGACCTGCGGACCTTTGGCGCCGGCAGTAACCGCATGTGAAAGCGAGGACTGCGCTCCATTCGCATCGGCAGCGTCGAGCGAGAGACGCGCCAGGAGCAGCCACGCCTGGGCATTGCGCGGGTCCTTGTGCACCACGGTGCGCAGGTCGAAGGCCGCTCCCTGCCATTCCCCCGCCTTCATTTCGCGCTTCGCGCGCTCGATGCGGTAGTGATTCGACAGCAGCGCACCGCAGCCCGCCAGGCCGAGCGCAGCCAGCGCGACGCAGATCCCTCCAGCTCGAGCCGCGTTCAGGCCGAGTCTGTTCCTCATGGTTCGCTCTCCACCCGCTCAGTGGGACATTATGCTGCTGCAACGTCGGCAGGTCCCGCACGCGAACCGCGCAGGGCGCCCAGCCGCAACCCGGCAACGAAGGATACCGGTCTGCTCGCAAGCGACGCAATCTTCCGACTGAAACATCCTGAATTTATTGATGATGCGACCGGCAGCTACCCGCGGCTGCCCGAGGCACCGCGGTGCCGGCCCGGCATTAAAGCGCAGGCGCGCCGGAGCGGTTCAGGAACTGGATCGCAATTTCCACCCGCAGGCGGATTGAATGAGCATCCGCGGATCGCCCACGCCCCCTAAGGCGCGCTCCTCGACCGCAACTTCCTCTTGGGAGGGAATCAGGTGATGCTCTTGCTGGCGACGTTCGACAGGGCGCTCTCGGCGCCATTGCTGGTGTAGGCGGTCACCGCGAAGTACCACGTGCCGCTCGTCAGCCCGCTGATGACCTCATTGGTGACCCCGACGTTCGAGACCTCCACCATCTGAGTGAGCGCGGTGGGGCTGGTCCCGTAATAGATATTGTAGCCGGCAAGATCCAAGAGCGTCGAGCCGTCGGTATTGGTGGTAGGCGGAGTCCAGGACACATCTGCGGTGCCGGTGGTGGAATTGGCCTCGGCCACCGTGATGGCGAACGGCGGCAGCGAGGCCGAGGAACCGTTGGCGGACGCGCTGACGACGATGTTCGAGTAGGTGCCCGCATTCGCCGCCTGCGGCGTGCCGGAGAGCTGCCCGGTACGGGTGTTGAAGCTCGCCCAGGCGGGGGCATTCTGAATCGAGTAGGTCACCGTTGCGCCGCCGCTCACCGTGGGTGTGAAACTGTAGGTCTGACCGGCGACTACCGTCGTGGCGGGGGTTCCGGAGACCGAAAGCGCCACTCTCTTGGTATTTATGGCCGAAGCGAGCACGGAACCGCTCGGGCTGCTGCCACTTCCGCCGCAACCGGCAAGGGCACCAAGCGCGGCGAGCCCGCAGACGATGAACCTCACTGACACCCACGTACGCATATCGGCTCCGCATCCGCGGACCTTCCCACGGACTTTTCATCACGCGGCCGGCGAACCGAAGCCCGTGGGCACGGTGCGAGAGCCGCGGAGAATGCTTAAGCAATAAGCGTGCCATATATATTTTCCGTTCTGAATCAATAGGATAATTCTTCTTCGCGCGACTGATCCCGCGACACATCCTGCAGCGTGTCGGTTGCCACAGACGACTCTCTCGCCTCTTACGCGCGGTGCCCGATGCAACATCCTGAATTGTCAGTCAAACGCGCTCCACCCCACCACTGGCATCAAACGGTGTCAGCAGGTGACGCGAATTGTCAGTTTCCCACGCCTCGTCCGCAGCTCGATTCCAACATCCAACATAACATGCGCCTTGGCGACATAAAGCGGCTACGCAGAAATCACCGGACGGACCTTGATCACACACAAAATGTTTCGACTGGCACCCGGCAGGATGCCATCACGCACCGGACGACGCGCATTATGTTCAGCCAATTCAATGATTTACGACAGACTCTTCATGTCGTCACATTTGCCATAATTCCAGTCGTGCCGCTCGTCCCTCGCAGGCCCAAGGGATCCTGACTCCGCGCGGCTCAACCTTACTTCGTCAGCGCGATCGACGTCCGCTCGATCAGGTCATAGAGCGTCGGGCGGGTGACGCCGAGGAGCTCGGCGGCCTTGGAGATGTTCCCGTGCGTGATGGCAAGCGCCCGCTGCACCGCGGCACCCTCGGCGCGCTGGCGCACTTCGCGCAGCGGGAGGATCTCCCCGCCGTCTTCGGGCTGCTCGAGGGTGAGATCCTCGGCCGTCACCCTCTTGCCCTCGGCCATGATCGCCGCGGCGTTCACGCGATTCTCGAGCTCACGCACGTTGCCGGGCCAGGGATAGTGCTCGATCGCGGCGATCGCATCGGGGGAGAGTTTCAGCTGCGCCTTGCCGTGGCGCCTGCACGCTTCCTGCAGCAGGTAGTTCGCGATCAGCACCGAATCCGAGCCGCGCTCGCGCAGCGGCGGGATGTTAACCGTCACCTCGCTGATGCGGTAGAAGAGGTCCTCGCGGAAGCTCTTCTCCGCGATCGCCGCCTTCAGATCGCGGTGGGTGGCGGCGATGATGCGCACGTCCACCTGGATCAGCTCCCGGCCGCCGACCCGCTCGATGCTCCGCTCCTGCAGGAAGCGCAGCAGTTTTGCCTGCAGGGCGAGCGGCATGTCGCCGATCTCATCGAGAAATAGTGTGCCGCCGTCGGCGGTCTCGATCTTGCCGCAGGTCTGTTTGACCGCGCCCGTGAAGGCGCCCCGCTCGTAGCCGAACAGCTCGCTCTCGAGCAGATTCTCCGGGATCGCCGCGCAGTTGATGGCCACCATGGGCGCGCCGTGGCGGGCGCTCAAGCCATGCAGCGCCTGCGCGAGGCGCTCCTTGCCCGTGCCGCTCTCCCCGAGCAGCAACACCGTGGCCCGGGTGGGCGCAAGCTTCTGCACCAGACGGCAGACCTTGAGCATCGACTCACTCGCCGCGATGACCCCATCGAGCGCGCTCGCCGGGCGGCTCTCGGCGAGGCGGCGGTTCTCGGCCTCGAGCTCGTGGATGCGCCGCGCCCGGTCGATGATGAGCGCGAGTACCTGCATGTCGACCGGCTTTTGGCAGAAATCATAGGCGCCGAGCCGGATCGCGCGCCGCGCGTGCTCCTGCCCTTCGCGGCCCGTGACCACGATGATCTTGATGGTGGGCGAGAAGCGCAGCAGCTCGGTGATGGTCGCGAAACCCTCCTCCACCCCGTCCGGATCCGGGGGCAGGCCGAGATCCTGCAGCACGATGGGCGGCTCGAGCCGCCGTGCGGCAGCGAGCGCCTCCTCGCGCGTGCCCGCGCACTCGACCTCAAAGTCATCCAGCGCCCACTTCAGCTGGCGCTGCAGTCCCGGATCGTCCTCGACGATGAGCAGTCTAGTTTTCTCTTTTGAGCCCATGCAGAGCGCTTCCTTCTGGTGCCGCAAGCATCGGGGCGAGCGGCAGCCGGAGGATGAAACGGGTCCCGCGTCCCGGAGCGCTCTCGACCTCGATCGAACCGCCGCACTTGCGCACGAACTCGCGCGCCTGGAAAGCGCCGATGCCGAAGCCCCGCTCGCCCTTGGTGGTCTCAAAGGGCCGGAACAGCCGTTCCCGAATGAACGTCGCATCCATCCCGC
Source organism: Pseudomonadota bacterium (assembly GCA_028067895.1). GTDB lineage: Bacteria > Pseudomonadota > Gammaproteobacteria > Steroidobacterales > Steroidobacteraceae > 13-2-20CM-66-19. Next base: position 4,765 of record JAPTUI010000612.1, read on the forward strand.
AGCCGGTGTCGGCCACTTCGATGCTCCCCTGGTGGCCTGCCCGGTGCACCGATACGGTAACCGATCCGCTCTCGGGTGTCGCCTCCTGGGCATTACGTATCAGGTGCTCGAGCACCTGCATGAGCCGCTCGCGATTGAGCACCGCCTCGGCGCGTGAGCGCACCTCGAGGGCAGGCTGCGGCGCGCGGCCGCAGCAGCGGCGGATGGCCTCGGCGCAGAGGTCGGCGAGCTCCACGCGGTGGCTCTGCTCGGTGAGCACCCCGCTCCTGAGCTCATCCATCAGGCGCGTCATGCGCTTGACCGAATTGTCGATCGTGAGGATCGCATCGTCGAAGAACTCGGGGTTACCGCGGTGGCGCGCGGCGTTCTGCACCACCAGGGCCTGCTGGGCGATGAGGTGGCGCAGGTCATGCATCAGCACCGCCGAGAGGCGGTTCAGCGCTTCGAACTGATGCGCCTCGGCCAGGCGCTCGGCGGCCTGCTCGACGGCGAGGAAGCTTGCGACCTGACGACCCGCGGCGCGCAGGAGATCGAGCTCTTCCCAGGACAGGCGCACCGCGGCGAGCGGCCGGCCGATGACGACGAAACCGATCAACGCATCACCGCAGATCAGCGGCACCACCACCCAGAAGCGCGGGTTCTCCCGCATCCACTGCGGCGGATCGAGCCGCGGGTGGGACTTCGACGGCGGTCGGCGCAGGGCGCGCAGCTCGTCGAGGTCGCAGATCCACTCGTGCGAGAGCAGATATTCGAAGAACTCGGCATGTCCGCTCTCACGGGGCGCATCGGGCGGCGCGAGATCCCCGCCGGCGGGCCCGTAGATGCCCTCCCCGTCGCGCAGCCATAGCCCGCCGCTCGTGGCACTCAAGAAGCCGGCCATGACGCGCGCGATGCGCTCATGCAGCGGCGCCTCGCCGCCTTCCGAAAGGGCGCGGGTGAGCTTCTGCCACTCGCTGCGGTAGTCGTAGCGGTATGGGAAGAGGTACTTGGCGATCGTCACCCGCGACCAGGCGCGGAACTGCTCCGAAAGCGCCGCCACCGCCAGCACCAGCGCGCCGGCGGCGAGGAACAGCAGCTGGCCGGCCGCGCCCCAGGAGCCGCCAAAGTGACGGATGAGGAAGCTTCCCACCGCCATCACGAGGACATAAAGGGCGGTCCCGAGGAGCGTGGCGCTGAAGAAGACGATGCGCGGGGAGAGAAAGGCGGCCGACTCCCACTCGGGGACGCGGCTCAAGCCCACGGCGAGCATCCCCGCGAGTGCGGCATTGACGAAGCCGCGGTCCATCCAGAACACGGCGGCGAGACTGCCGTGCAGCATCGCGACCGAATACAGGCACAGGTCCCAGGCAAAGAGCGCCCCGATCGCAAGCCACACGTATTTCAGCGCCCAGCGCTGGGTCGAGCGGGTATTGCGTGCGACCTGCTCGACGAGCACGAGCCCGGAGATGGCGAGCACGAGTCCGCCCCACAGCCAGTAACGGGCCACTTCGTGCACCAGCAGGCCGGGCTCACCCGGCAGAAACAAGCCCATGGCCCACAACGCCACCAAGGCCACGAGCCCCGTCAGGGTACGCTGAAGCGCGCGGGCGGCGCCGCCGGAGCTCGCTCCGCCCAGGCACCGCACCAACACCAGCACCCAGGCGAGATCGCGCAGGTACTCCGCGGCGATGACCAGACCCGGCCCATTGGGTCCGAGCCGCTCTCGCACCGAAAAGACGAGCGACCAGCCGAGTTCGGCGAGAACGGCGGAGGTGATGGCCGAGCCGGTCAGCCGCCGCCGCCACAGCGTCAGGCAAGCGGCGAGCAGCACAGCGTAGGCCGCGGCGCAGAGGACGTATCCGATCACGGCCGAATCGTACTTGATGGGTCGCGAGAATGCCGGGAATTGGGCCGCATCGGCCCCAGTGCACCCGCCGCCCGAGCGGCCGGGCTCGGCATGCTCCAACGGGCGCAGCAGACCGAGGCCGCGTCGCGGCGACGTGTGACGGCCGTCTCACGGATACCCTTGAGCGGCACGGAAGCACCCCTTAGCATGGAGCGGGCGGTAGCGAAGATGGCCCTATCCTTGAAAGGCGGACCGGACCACGCGCCATTGCCCGCAGAACGCCCCCTTACTGAGCGCTGATGCGACGCTGGGGTCTGCGCACGAATTCTCACGCCGTCGGCAATACTGCGCCCTGCGCGGCCAGGACGGCCCTGGATTGACCTAATATGAAGGTAGCACCGATGGCCACTCGATCACGGGTACAGATCCTCCGCCGCTGCGCGCGGCTCTCGGTTCGAGGTGCGCTGCTCGCAACGGTGCTTGCCCTGACAGCCTGCGGCGGTGGCGGTGGTGGCGGCGGTACTAGCAGCGGAGGCGCCGGTTCCTCGACGTTCACGCTCGGCGGCACGGTCGCAGGCCTCGGCAGCAACAGCGGCCTGGTGCTCGCCAACGGGAGCACCACCCTCACGGTCCCGGCGGGTGCGACGAGCTTCACGTTCCCCAATGCCCTGGCCGCCGGCTCGACCTATACCGTGACCGTGGAGTCCGCCCCCAACGGAATGACCTGCACGGTTGCCGGAGGCAGCGGCACCCTGAATGCGAACGTCAGCAACGTCGTGGTCACCTGTTCGACCAATGCGTACACCGTCGGGGGCTCGATCGCCCTGGCGGCAGGCTCGACCGGGAGATCGGAAACAGGGCTGGTGCTGGCCAACGGCAGCGACACGCTCAACGTGCCCACCGGGGCGAGCTCGTTCACCATGCCGACACCGGTCGCCTACGGCAGCAGCTACCAGGTGACCGTGAAGACCCAGCCGAGCGGCATGAGCTGCTCGGTGAGCCCCTCGGCCCCGAGCACCATGCCGGCGAGCGCTGTCACAAATATCGTCGTGACCTGCAGCGACCAACCCTACCAGCTCGGCGGAACGGTCACCATCAACCAGCCTCCGGGCGTGACGCTGAGCGACCAGGGCATGGTCATCGACAATACGAGCAACGGGGATTCGTACACGTTCGCGTCGAATTCCACCTCGTTCACGATGCCGAAGAGCGTGCCGTACGGCGCTGCCTACTCGTTGACAGTGGCAACACAGCCCTCGGGCCTCACCTGCGCGATCAACAATCCCTCCGGCACCATGCCCGCGGGCAACGTTAGCGTGACGGTCACCTGTTCGTACCTCTCGTACTCCATCAGTGGCTCGGTGACGATCATTGCGCCCTCGGGCGTGAGCCTGAGCGACGCCGGAATGGTGCTGACGAACTCCGGTAACGGAGACACGTATACCTTCACCAGCAATGCGACCGCGTTCACCATGCCCAAGAGCATGCCGTACGGCGCCACATACAACATCAGCGTGACCACCCAGCCCACCAACCTCAACTGCACGGTGAGCAATGGCGCGGGCACCATGCCGGCGAGCAATGTCACCAATGTCGCGGTGACCTGCTCCGACCAGACCTTCACGCTGGGCGGAACCATCACGGGACTCGGCTCCGCGAGCGGTCTGGTTCTCACGAACGAAGGGACGGACGCCACCACGATTCTGGCGAATGCGACAACGTTCACGATGAGCACGGCGGTGCCGTACGGCGCGCCCTACTCTGTCGCGGTCCAGAGCAGCCCGCCGAACCTCAGCTGCAGCGTCTCGAGCGGCGGCAGCGGTACCATGCCCGCGGCGAACGTCACGAATGTCGCGGTGAGTTGCACCCCCGGCACCGAGTCGGTCGCATACTCCTTCGGAGCGTCCGCGGATGCGGCCAAACCCTACGGAACGCTGATTGAGGCGACTGACGGGAATCTCTACGGCCTGAGCGAGAGTGGCGGCGCAAACAATGAGGGTGCGATTTTCGAGTTTGATCCGGCAACGAACGTCGAGACGGTGCGCTACTCCTTCGGCAGCACCGCCGGCGACGGCCTGCAGCCCAAGGGCAGCCTGATTCAGGCGAGTGACGGCAATTTCTACGGCACGACGACGGCCGGCGGCACAGCCGGTCTGGGGACCGTCTTTGAGTTCAATCCGACGACGGACACCGAGACGGTGCTGCATTCGTTCGCCGGGGGCTCGAGCGACGGCTCCACCCCCAATGGCCCCCTGCTCGAGGCGAGCAACGGCAATCTGTATGGAATGACCAGTGTCGGTGGCACCTACGCAAACGGGATCATCTTTGCCATCAAGCTGTCGACGGACAGCTATTCGAATCTGTACTCCTTCGGCAGCCAGCCCAATGACGGCGCCAATCCGTACGGCGGGCTGATCCAGGCGAGCAACGGGACGCTCTACGGTATGACGGCAGGCGGCGGCGCAAGCAGCCTTGGCACGGTGTTCACCTTCGATCCGACGACGAATGCCGAAACGCCGGTATTTCCCTTCGACGGCACCGACGGCGCCAATCCCTACGGCAGCCTGATCCAGGCGAGCGACGGGAATTTCTATGGCCTGACCTCGGGCGGCGGCGCCCATAGCTTGGGCACCATTTTCGAGATCAACGCCACGACCAACGCCGAGACACTCCTCTACTCTTTCGGTGCCGCGGGCGACGGCTCCAGTCCGTACGGCAGCCTGATCCAGGCGAACGACGGGAATTTCTACGGCATGACCGAACTCGGCGGCACCCACAGCCAAGGCACCGTCTTCGAGTTCAGCATGCCGAGCAGCGAGTCGGTCCTATACTCCTTCGCCGATACCACGACCGACGGCGGCGAGCCTTACGGCAGCCTCTTGCAGGCGAGTAACGGGACGCTGTACGGCGTGACCACGATCGGCGGTCAGTACGGCAACGGGACGCTGTTCACGATCAATTGACAGCCGATACGGGCATGTCGGATAACTTTACAAAAGCTTTATGGCGGCGTGATCGCTGCCACCGGATTTCGCTCCAAGTAGCTGATTTAAAAGATTGTGATTCTGAGTGGCACGCAGATTGCTTCTCCTCGGTGGGAACTGCCAGAACCACCTTGTGAGGAACACTTCGATGAACAAGCATTACATCCGTTCACTGGCCCTCGGGACAGTGCTGTCGGTTGCCATGGGCGGAGCGGCGCTGGCGGGCGTCATTAACTTCACCCCGACTACGTCGCAGCAGAACACCAATCTGGGGTCGAGCTACACGGTCACCCAGGGCGGCGTTACGCTGACCGCCAATGCGGTGTGGGGCAGCCCCAGCTGGGTCAATAACACCAATTGCGCCAGCACCTCTAGCAGCCCGTGCCTTTTCTACAAGTACACGGCCGGCGATTTCAGCGAGACGGGACTCGGCCTGACGCCAAACTCGAACAACGAGATCTACAGCCCGTACGGTATCGCCCTCACGTTGGCGACCCCGGGCGAGTACATCTCGGGCGTGGAAATCGGCTCGGTACAGAGCGGCGAGTCGTGGCAGGTACTGGGCTGCTCGATGATGGGCGGTTCGTATTCGGGCTGCACCAGCCTCGATTCGGGCGTTGGCTCGATGACCGGCACAACGGTCACGCTGACCGGCCTGAATGCTACTCCGTATGGCGCTTACATCGTTGACGTGCCGTGCGCGCCGAATTCGACCTGCACGGCCGGCGGCACGACCACCACGACCAACAACAGCGACAACATCGTGCTGATGTCGGCGACCACCGTTCCGGAGCCGGGCACGCTTGCGCTGATGGCAGCTGGCCTGTTCGGTCTTGGCTGGATGGCAATGGTTCGCCGCCGCCGGTCGCGCCAGTAAGCCAGTTCGTTCCACACTGTGACCCTGAAGATGCCGCCGCAAGGCGGCATCTTCATTTTTATCTCGCAGCCAAGCTTGTCGAGTTTTTTGACAGATGTCCTGATATTCGATGGCAGCGCGAGGAATCCACGTTGTAACTCATTGATTTAACGTCATTTACCGAAATTCCGTCACGGCGGCATACCTTTTGCATTCTCCTCAGTGGCGGAGATCGGAAACGATCTTTTTGACCGTTACAGAATTCGCGGAGCGGACAGGAACGTCAGCCTCGCTCTACAGACAAGGCACCCAACATGCGTAAAACCACCTCAATTGCGGCTGCAGGATTGCTAAGCTTGGCCAGCATGCTGGCTGCCGGCACCTCGAATGCCTCGCCCATCGTCTTTCAGACGGCGTCGGGCGCCACGACCTCGGGCGGTCCGGTTTCTGCTTCAGCGTCCTTCGCGCTCAGCGCCAATACCCTTCAAATCACCCTGGCCGACCTCTTAGTCAATCCTAATAATGTCGGCCAGCTGCTCAGTGGCCTGAGTTTTTCGATCAATGGATTCACCTCGGGCACGTTGAGCAGCAGTTCCGGCCAGCAAGTAATCGTCTCCAGTTTCGGCGTGCCGACGTACGGCTCCCTCGGCACCACCACCGGTTGGGTGCTGCAGTCCGGGTTCGATCTGTGCGATATCTGCAACTCGGGCAAGGGCGCGTTCGCCCCGGCGGGCCTGATCATTGGCCCACCTGCCAGTGATGGCAATTACACCGACGCGGGGGGCAGCATCGCAGGCAACAGCGCGCACAATCCCTTCATCAACCAAACCGCGACCTTTAACCTCGACATCATGGGTCTGAGCGCGGGTGACACGGTGTCCTCGGTCCTATTCCGCTTCGGCACCGAGTACGGCACACAGACCTCGACGGGCGAGTGCACTTCCGGCTGTGGATCGACCGTCCCGGAACCGGGTGCCCTCGCGCTGTTCGCGGCTGGTCTGGGTGCGCTAGGCATCGCCCTGTCGCGCAAGCGCTGGAACGCGGCACACCGGAGCTGATGGCAGCCACACGCACAGACAGCTTCGGTGTCGCGAGAACGGCCCCTTCGGGGCCGTTCTCGTTTTTCGGGTTGCGCCGCACAGCAATCCGGCGCCAATTCCGCTAGGGTGACTCGATGGTCGTAGAACTGCACACGCCCGGCCCAGGAGCCTCGCCCGCCAGCCTCGTCAACGCCTTCACGGTGGACGTGGAGGACTACTTCCACGTCGCGGCGCTGGCCGCGGCGGTGCCGCGGGACAGTTGGCAGAGCCGCGAGTGCCGGGTCGAGGGTAATACCGA
>JAPTUI010000406.1 GCA_028067895.1 Pseudomonadota bacterium
AGTCCTGCCCGCACCGAATTCTGGTATCCCTCGGTGCCGAACGCCGCACGCACGCGCAGCAGATCCGCCTTCGCCGGTGCGTAATCCGGTTCGCGCGCCACCGCTTGGCGGAAGTCAGACATCGCCTGCGAATACTGCCCGGCGCGCTCGGCGCGCCGTCCGTCACTCATCAGCGCAAGCACCGCCCGTAACGCATGCACGCGCCGCTCGCCCTCGATCGCGACCGTGCTGGCCGCATCGATCTGCCGCGCGAGTGCAAAGGCGCTCGCAGCCGCGGCCAGTCGTCCGGTGGCGAGTGCATCGCGGCCGCGTTTCAGCTGCGCGGTGAGCATCACGGGCATCCGTTGCTCCAACGCCGCGAGCCGTAGTGATGCTTCGCGCCAGTGCGCGCGGGCGAGCGACGCATCGCCGGCATTCGCTGCACGCTCTGCCGCCGCCGCCTCGCGTTTCGCGGCCACAAAATCCGCCGCACCCCACTGCGCCGCACCGCGGGCCGCGAGCGCATCGAGGCGCATGCGGAAATGGCGGGGCGGCGCATCGAACCCGACCGGGGAGCCTGCCGGATGCTCCCGCACCGGCGCGGTGAGCGCATTGGCCGCCGTGCTCACGGCCGTGGCAGGGCGAGCCGAGGAGCCACCCTCGACGGACGAGACCACCGCGGCCACCAGTTGCTGCCAGCGGCTTTGAACCTGCGGGCTCGGCTGCCATCGCAGCGCCACCGCCGCGGCACCCATGCCGCACATCACACCCACGACGAGGTAGCGCAGCCGGCGCGGCCGCGCGCGCTGCCGGCCGCCCGCACCGTACCGGGCACCGGATCCGGGCGGATACAGGCCGTGCAGCGGCGGCACGTCCTCAACCTCCATGAACGGATTCACCGCTTCGCGCGCCAGTACAGGCTCCGTCACCGTGGGTTCCGTCACTGTGCTCAATGGTTCCGGCGACGCCACTGCCGCCGCCGGCGCACTGACCGGTCGCACCACGGGCAGCTCGCGCAATTCGTGCGCCCCGGCCCTCCGCTCCATCAGCTCGGGCCCGTGCAGCCCCGCAGCCCCACTCGACAAATCCGCAAGTTCCGTCAGATCCAGTGCCAGGGTGGCATTCAAGGTCATCTCGAGCTCTGCGGTGACCCGATGCATCGAAGTCGGCCGTTCATCGACGTTCTTCGCCAACATGCGCATGACCAGTTCGATCAGCTGCACGGGCGTCTGGCGCGCCGGCACGAGCTGCGGCACCGGCCCGTTCTGCACCTCGTCTGCATCGAAGTTGGGGAAATGCGGGGGCTTCCCGGCCAACAGCTCATAGACCATCGCGCCGAACCCATAGACGTCATCCGCCGGGCTCGCCGGCTCACCGCGCAGTTGCCCCGGACTTGCGGTAAAGGGCGATCCACCCCACGCACGCGTCACGGCTTGCTCGGCACCGGACCCGGGGAGCACTGCAGCCAGGCCGAAACCCGCGAGCTTCGCCCGTCCACTGTGCTCGAAGAGCACATTGCCCGGCTTCAGATCGCGGTGCACCACGCCGCGCGCATGAGCATAGCCGAGCGCATTGGCGACCTCGAGCAGCACCGGGACGATCTCGAGGTATCCCTTGCCGCGCAACCGAGCGAGGGTCCCGCCGTCTGCGAGTTCCATCGGCAGCACGACACAGCCCTCCAGTCGCTCCGGCGGCAGCACCCGCAGAATCCCGGGGTGGCGCAACAGCGCCGAGGCGGCATACTCGCGCTCGAGCGCCGCCCAGGCCTTCGGCGAGCGGGCCGCCGTCGGCGAGAGAATCCTCAGCGCCAGATCCACGTCCGCCGTCTCATCGCTGACGCGCCAGACTTCGCTCTGTCCGCCGACACCGAGCCGCTCGATCAACGTGTAGCGGCCGACATGCCTCGGCTGAACCACTGCCTGAACCTGCGACATCATTCCCTCCTGCGATGCACTCGTGCGATCGACTTTAAGGAGCTTCCCGTCTCGTCCAACGCCCGAGCATCAAACTCTAGCATCGTTGCGCAGCGCTTTGCGAATGTCGCCGTTCCCCAACGACTCAGAATTGAAACATTCGCATCGCGCCGCAGCATTCGGCACGCACTCTTATCCAACTGCACCCAACATGACATTCATGCGACGACACCCCAGTGATCATCTGCGGGTCTCACCTCGAACCGAATCCAAGGAAGCCTCTGCAGACACTCAATGCCCACTGCGCGCATACGTGTGCCATCGCGACGCTGAATATGCCCTGAACATTCAGCATTTCTCCAACAGACTCAAGACTGGCCCTGCCGGCCCGCCGAATGGTCCTTCCAAAATCGCCGCAATGCCGTCCATCCTCAAATCCCTCCAGACGGCCGCACAATCCCGCCGACCTCCAGGGCCTTGAACGACTCTCGCGGCCAACAAACGGCAAACCCCAGACCAACTCCCGGACAGACACCGCTCGTGTCAGCCCCAGAGTGATTCGCACACCCTTCCGCACTCGAGCAGCGCTCGCGTCAAACCGCAGGAAGTCTTGGCAAAATGATCCCGAACCGCCCGCGCAGCATGCGCGCCGCACGAGAGTGAACCATGACAGGATATGAACGACGGCAGCGCCGCCAACAGAAAAGGACCGGGACACCTCCGTGTCTCCCGGCCACCACCGTCGGGAACCCTCAGCTCAGATGATGCCGAGCCCGACGACGCACGAACAACACCAGACCGAGCAAGCCTGCGCCGAACAGCGCCAGCGTGCCCGGATCGGGCAACGCCGTACCCGTGCCGGATCCGGAGCCCGACCCGGGCGACAACCCCGCCTGCGCAAAGGCGAGGATATCGATGCCGTTGCCCGCCATGGCGCCGAGCCCGTTCGTCGACAGACCCGAGAACAGCGACTGGTGACTGTTTTCGCTGTACATGAACGACAGCCGGTAGGTATTGCCGACACTGGTCGATACGCTCTGCGAGAGCGCGTCATAGGCCATCATGGACCCGTCGTACCAGCAGTTGCCGCTGGTAAATCCTGCACAGGCAAACGGCGAGCTGCTCAGCTGACCGGAGAAGGTCGCACCGTAATTATTGGCATAATTCCAGCTGAGCGGCGCGAGCTGTCCAGAGGAGTCTCTGTACGAGCCGCCCGAGAAGTCTCCGTTGCTGAGCAGATTGACGCTCGTTCCGGTAGTCAAATCGACCAGCGACACGTCGCCGAACGAGATGTAGGCCGGATCATCGCGGAATGCGAAGGTGATCGCGGTATTCGTCAGCGAGGCATTGAAGTCGACCGACTCCGTCATCGGTTTGCCGTGATTGATCGTCTGGCCGCTCAGATCGAGGATCGCCCCACTCGGCGGCGGGTCGTTGATCGCCGTGGCGTGTGCCGTGCCGACAGCCAGCACGAGCGCCACCGGAAGAATGCCGGCTGCGCGACAGCCGAATTTCCCAAGTTTGGAACGCATCGTCGCTTTCTCCTTTCCGGCCGGCCCAGGTCCAGTCCTGAACGGCGCGGTGAATCGCGTCACTTCGTTTTCCGCCCCGCCAGTGCGGCGGGCGGCCCGCACCCCGCGGAGCAATATCCGTGCCGGACCGCCGCCAAATTAAGTAAAACATCGACTTACGTCCCATCAGCGCCGCCGTCATCCCGGAGTTGTATTGTTATTCGACAGATCATGTTCATGTTGTTTTGCGAATCTCCGAAATCCAACAAATTCTGTCGACACTCGACGACAGATTTTCAGATGAATGCGTCCAGACCCAGGTTGGTATCGCCAAACAGAGACGCCGTGATGTCGTGAACGTCCGCTGGCCGCGACTGAATCGAAGTGAGCTCGAGCGAGCGCGTCTGATTATCCAGACACATATGCCAGGTTGACACTCGCACGTCCCGCAGCGCTCGAGTTGAATTGTAATTTTTCTCGACGCCTGGCAGCCGCAGCATGCCTCCGCCGCGGAATGTTTGATCTGCCGCGGCATTCCGGCGCGTCCTGCGTGCGTCCGACACGAGAAATCGGGCGCATGACTCGGAACCCGGACCGGCGAGGACACGAAGGGCACGACCCGGTGCGCGCATCTGCCCACTGCGACGGGAGTCCCCTCGAATCGCGAGCCGACATGTCCACGGGGCGCACCGGGCGCGCTATCTAAGAGCCGCCGCCGGGCGGACGGGTTGACCCCGTTCAGCGCGCCCGCAAATCCGCCCGGTCTACGGGCCGAGCCGGCCGATCGGCAGATCAGCCCGGCACGGGGCGCAACGACCACAGTGCAGCGAGCCACAGCGTCGCGCCGGCCACCAGACTGCCCAGCGCAGATGCCGGACCGCCCGCACTCGCAATCGGGTAGAGGAGCGCCGTCACGATCAGAACCACACCGGTCAGCACGTGGGGACGGTAACGAAACACCCGTGCCAGGGGCAGAAAGTGCACCCCCACGATCAACATGATGGCAGGTGCGATCCACGCGTCGAGATGGAGCCTGCGCAGTGTGAGGACCACGACGACCGCAGCGATCCATTGGAGCGTATTGATCGTGCGGAATTGACGCCTCATGCGCTGCGCTTGCGGGGTGTCGCGCACGGTACGCAGGGCGCTGCGGTGCGCCCGCAAGACCCGCCAGGCGGCCAGGCAAAGCAGGAGCGTGACGGCGAGCACCAGGGCCACGGGAATCCAGCCCCGCACATGCGCGAGCTGGTCGGCATTGAGAAGCCACAGCGCCCCGAACAGCGCAAAAAACATCGCACCGATGGCAAGACCTCCCGCTCGCGCTCCCTGGCGTAGGTCGGCGGGGATCGAGCCCGAGGGACCGACCCGGGGGGCGAGATCCGGCTGGTCTGCCAAAGCTGAAGATGTGGGACTCATGGTGCGCTCCTGGTTCGTCTAAGGAACGTGAGGCTATGCCCCTGAATCGCAGCGCCCCAGTCACACGCATCAGGTCGCCCGAGTGACATCCGTCACCGGGACTGCCCTCAGAGACACCAGGGGCGCACATCGTGTGCCCGATCCCTGGACAACCCGCTTCCTGTCGCTTCCCCCCGGGCTCCCCGCAGGACCGGTCCCGGCTGCCGGAGCGAATTCCTCCGCCGGCTCTGTCGATCCGGACCGATCTCGTTCGTCGTTTGAATCTGATCCCACTCGCCCCGGAGGCGTCGCCATGAAATATCTCACCGTCATCCGTCACGCTGAATCATTTCGCGAGTCCGGACCGCCGCAGGCGCTGATGGATCCAACATCGACTGCACGGGAGAACGCCACCTTGGGGCAACGCAGAGTCGGTACCGGCGCTTTTTAAGTGTCCGCCCTCGGTCTCGGCTGCATGGGGCTCAGTCATGCCTACGGCCCACCGGTGCCCAAATCGCAGGGCATCGCCCTGATCCGTGCCGCCGACGGGCGCGACGTCACACTGTTCGATACGGCCGAAGTGTACGGGCCGTTCAACAACGAGGAACTGCTCGGCGAGGCCCTCGCGCCGGTGCGCGAGCAGGTGATCATCGCCAGTAAATTCGGCTGGAACGTCAACCCCGACACCGGTGAACGCGGAGCGGGATTGAACAGCCGACCCGACCACAGCCGCGGTGCCGTGGAGGGCATGCTCAAGCGCCTGCGGACCGATCGGATCGACCTGCTCGACCAGCACCGCGTCGATCCCGAGGTGCCGATCGAGGACGTCGCCGGCACCGTGAAGGATCTGATCGGTGCCGGCAAAGTGCGCCATTTCGGACTGTCGGAGGCCGCCGCGGAGACCATCCGGCGGGCCCATGCCGTGCAACCGGTCGCCGCCATCCAGAGCGAGTACTCGCTGTGAAGCCACGAGCCGGAGCCGCAGATCCTGCCGCTGTGCGCCGAGCTCGGGATCGGCTTCGTGCCCTGGAGTCCGCTCGGACAGGGCTTTCTCACCGGGACGATCGATTCGAACACCCGCTTCGAGGGCTCGGACTGGCGCAAGAACTTCCCGCGCTTCACGCCCGAGGCGATTGCCGCCAACCAGGTGCTGGTGTGCCTGCTGCGGGACCTCACCGCCGCCAACCGCACGCTCACGGCGCTCGATCTGTCAGCGATCGCCAAGACCTCTGCCGGCATCGAGATTCAGGGCGCGATGCGCTACTCGAGCGCCCTGCCTAGCGGACGTGCATCTTCAGCACGCTGATAGAGTACGCCGGAAAGACGTGTCGTACGTCCTTGCCGAACCAATGCACGGACTGCGTGTGCGGCACCACGCGATGCGGATGCGCAAGCGAATTCCTCGCATGCGTGCTGTCGGCCCGCAACGTCACGAGCGTGCCCGCCTGCGCCACGTCACTCGCGCCCTCGATGTGCACCGTGAGCGCCTGCGGCTGCGGCGCCGCATTGACGATCTTCACATAGAGCGTGTGCGTCGCGGCATCGCGCGTCACCGACTCGAAGCACAGCGGTCCGGCATGCTGGAGCTTTGCGTCGAGCACCTGCGTACCCAGGTAGCGGCTGAACATCACCTGCGCGTAGTAGCTCGGCGAGCCGAAGCTGTGCAGCGCATCGTACCCGATCAGGTTCGTACCCCACTGCGCGGCCAGCGGATTGACGTTCACGAGCAGCGGCGCGTAGCTCGCCATGATGACCAGGTCGCTGTTGCGCTCCAGGCCCGTCATCCAGGCCGCATCGCTCAGCGCCGCCCCGAAGTCAGGCGTCGGCGTGCCCTGGATCGTGGCCCACTCGCCGACGAAGATCTTCGGTCCCGTGCGGCTTACGTGATCGAAGTAATCGGCCTCCTTGAAGAAGACCCGCGGGCTCTTGTAGAAGTGATCGTCGATGACATCCGGCTGCACGTCCCCTTTGATCGGCATGGTGGCGATCAGCTTCAGCTGCGGATAGGCCTTGCGGATCGCCCGGGCGAACTGTGCGAAGCGGCCGTGGTCACCGCCGTAGCTGCCGGATTTGTCGAAGAAGTCCTCGTTGCCGATTTCGACATACTTCAGCGCAAAGGGCGCCGGATGCCCGTCACGGGCCCGTACCGCGCCCCACTTCGTCGACGGACTGCCGGTGACGTACTGGATCTCCTCGAGCGCGTCCTTCACATAGGGATCGAGCTGCGGGCCGGGCTGGATGTGCATCCCGTCGAGCGCGTAGCCGGCATACACGGCAAGTACCGGCTGCATGTGCAGATCCTGGCACCACTGCAAAAATTCCAGCAGCCCCAGGCCGTCGGAGGACTGGTACCCCCAGGGGCTCGGGTGGGTCGGCCGGTCCACCAGCGGGCCGATGGTGAGCTTCCAGTCGTACCAGTCGGCGAGCGTGTTGCCCTCGAGGAAGTTGCCCCCGGGGAAGCGCAGGAACTTCGGATGCAGCGCCGCGAGCTTGTCCATCAGGTCGATGCGATCTCCATTCGGCTGACCATCGTACGTCGGCGGGAACAGCGGCGGCAGGTTCATCAACAACGAGCCGGGATGACTGATCGTGATGCGCACGCAGTTGTCCTCGGACTCCCGAACCGCACCGGTGCGCAGCGTCGCGGTGTACCGCTTCCAGTGCGCGCCGGCGGCCGGGAAACTCGCCTGGGCGAGGACCTTGCCGCTGTGATCGTTGACGATGGCGAGCGTCACCGGACCGGGATTGCGGCCGTCGGCCTTGAGGTAAATCGAGGCGTGATACGTGGTGTGCGGCCACACCGGGACACCCCAGTAGCCGGGATTGTCGATGCCGCCCGGGTCGCGCGGACTGGCCTTGGCGGCCGTCAGCCGCAGACTGTACGGCAGCGCGCTGCTCGGCCCGGTGGCGTCATCGATCGCCCAGGACATGCCGTCCTCGGCATTCTGGTCGAGCGACCAGATCTTGATGAACTCATGATGCTCACGCCGATAGAAGACCCGATCGCGGATCAGCTCGGCATAGAGCCCCCCGTCGTAGGCGTGGTTGATCTCCTCGGTCATCAGTCCGTAGAGCGTCGGACTCACCGCATGCAGCGGCCGGTCGTATTCAATCGTCAGCGTCGCCTGCGCGCCGGCGGCGGACGGCACCGTGCTCGCCAGCAACGGCAGCACCCACACCAGCGCCACTGCGGCGCGACGGATTTGCTGAGCACTCATAGATTGACGACCCCCCGCGTACGCCACCGCATCTGGTAGCGCTATCCTAATTGGCCGCCAGTGTGCCAGATTCCGCTGCGCTCGGCAGCCGGTGCCGTCCGCTCATCCTTCCCGTGCCAACCGGAGGCTTGCGGACAGTGCGTACGTCTCGGCGGAGGGTCTGTGCTATATCTGCACCAATGAATGCCCGCCTCGTCGGGACCTGCGGTGTCCTCGGCATCATCGGCTCCGCCGTGCTCCTCGGAGGATGCGCGAGTCTCATCGCACCGCAGATCATCGCCCCGCAGCCCGGCGGTCTGCAGGGCGCCTACGAGAAGAGCCTGCGCGGCCAGTTCGTGCTCGCGAACATTGCGCCGTACATCTCGGCGCGCCCTCGCATTGCCGTGGGACCACCTCCTGCAACGCTCGCGGTCGAGGTCATTCCGCCAGGGCATTACAGCCTGCGACTCGGGGCGCCGCAGCGACCGGGCTGTACGACGATCTATCTGACTGGCCCGGCGGAGAACCAACTGTTCGCCTCGCTCGACCGCGAGTGCCTGGCCCAGCATCACCTCACGGTGTCGGCGCTGAAGGTCGACCCGCCGAGCAAGCCGCTGGTGTGCACCGCACCGCCGCCCTCCTCCCCCATCCTGCAGCGCTACCGCGCTTCGATCGTTCGATTGCGCAGCACCGAGCCACCGCGGGGGACGGTGATCCTGCTGCCCGGGTACGGCATCGGCAAGCTCTCGATGCTGCCGTGGGCACTGATGCTCGGGGAGGCGGGCTATCAGAGCATCCTCGTCGATCCGCGCGCCCAGGGACAGTCGAGCGGACAGTACGTCACTTACGGTGCACTCGAATCAAAGGACGTGGCGCAACTGGTCGCCGCGTTGCGCAAGGACGGCCTGATCCGCGGTCGCCTGGGACTGCTCGGCGACTCGATGGGGGCCGCCACCGCACTGCTCGCCGCTGCGCACATCGAACCGCTCGGCGCCGTGGTGGCGATCTCCCCGTACGAGCGAGCCACCGCGGCCATCCCGCGCTACGCGCGCCTCGCCCACTGGTATGCCCGGTTCATCCCGCCCATGTCCTGGCGGGCCGCGGAACACAAGGCGGGCCAGATGGCCGGCGTGAGCCTCGCTGATGCCGATCCCATCGAGGCCGCACCGCACATCCGGGCCCCGGTGTTGTATCTGCAGGGCGACCGCGATCGAGTCGTGAGCCCGGCCCAGGCCCGCCAGCTCGCCGAACGCACGCCCGACGCGCGCCTCGAGATGTTCCCGGGTCTCGGACACCTCGAGATGTCCGAGAACTTCGCCGGCCTCGCCCAGCCGGTCCTCAACTGGTTCAACCGCTACGTGGCCGAGGATCATGCCCGGGCACAACCGCCTCGGGTGGGGCTGCCCCAAGGCATGCACAACGTGCTCGAGATGTCCGGCTGCGTCGAATACTGACGGGCACTCCACCAGCGCCTCCCCCGGACGCTCACGCATACCGCAGTTCCGCACCCGCCCGGCTCATGGCGCCGGTCCTGACCGGCCGATTCGCCATCCGCGGCCGTTCGCGCTGTGCAGAAAATTCACGGCCTTCGGCGGAGCTGCTCGGCGTACCAATCGCAGGGCTCTGCATCGCGAGATTGTCGGAATAGTTTACAGCCACGGGCGTGTTTGTTGATAAACGTCTGTTTTTTTTGATAAAAATATTTGGTGCGAATTTTGCATAAGTCGCTTTTGTCGACACTAGGTGCCGCGTCCCAGTGTCTGGACGACACACGGACGCGGTCCTTCAAGACATTGACTCCATAGGAACCGAAGTAGGACTAAACATGAAGTTGACACGATCGTTTGCAGTTCTCGCTGCGCTCGGCGCACCACTGGCGCTTATGAGTGCAAATAGGGCGAACGCGAGCCCGATGCTCTACACGTTCTCGAGCAGTGCCACAAATCCCACGGCAAGTCCGGGGCAACTGAATCCCGGGACACTCTCCGGATCGTTCACGTACGATCCGTCCGATCAACAGTTCTTCACGGCCTCGGCAACCATCGCCGGTGTGCAGTCCTGCAACCTCATTGGCGATTACACCCTGTTCACCGGCGGCTCGAACCAGATCTGGCTGCAAGGCACCACCGCAATGAATGACTGCGGTCAATCGAATACGAACTCTCTGGTCAACGTGTACTTTGCCTCCTCGTTGGGCACGACGGCCGACTCGGTCAGCAGGATCTATGGCATCACCACCGGCGCGTCCTTTACTGCACCGCCTATCGTCGTCTATGCGGACCCGACCCAGACCGCACTTCCTGAACCGTCCAGCGTTGTACTGATGGCCTCGGCGCTGCTGATGTTGGGTGCTGCGGGTGCGATACGGCGCCGGACTTCCCGGCACATCCCGTAGCCTCCCTCTTCGCCATGCCGTTGTGAGCACCCGGCGCACAGTCCGCCGGGTGCTCACAACCGGTGCGCCAGCAGTGCACAACGCCTGCTGGAGCGCCATTCAGACCTCGCACGTCTGCTCGGCTGACGTCTATTCGTGCACGACACGATCGGGGCGTGCCCTCCGCGTGCGCCTGTGTCCGTCCCGACTACGGAGTGCCCGGCTCGCAACAGGTTGCGAGCGAGACGGCCACAGGCCAAACGCCTGACCCGCCGCGCTTGGCCACTCACCCCCGCAGGAATCCACCGGGCCGTTTCTCAACTGCGCGTCGCGTACCGGCTCATCGCTGATCGTGCATCTGCTCTCTGCGCCAATCATATGCATTGAAGCGGCCGCGAGTGTCCGCGCGCCTCGCGCACCATAGCCGCCCGCTGTGCTGATGTGCGCGCACCGGCAACCGAACGACGGGAAATCGTTCGCACCTGCGGAGGCCCGAGCACCTGACCCGCGCTGCGGCGCGCAAAACCCCGACGCGACACCGGCGGGCGCGCCCCTCGGGGTACTCGCAGCGCCGGTCGCGGCCGTGCCGGCCTGCCTTGTCCTTGACCGGCAGATGCGTGCCTGAACGCTCTGCCGCCGCCGACCCGTCGCAAGGCGCTGCGGAGCCTCGCGACGCTCGCGCAGTCGGCGCACGAGCGTCGCAGTGTGCCCGGCAACGCACTGCTTTTGATCGACACCTACCAGGACCCAATGCAACCGCTGACGAGCGCTCAGGAGATCTGCCGCGACGATTCATTGCCAGGTCCCCGCCGCGCCACGCGGCGGGGTTCATATCAGCAACATCGCCGGCAGCATGCTCGTGCGCGGCTGGAACAGGTCCACCGTGGCGGCCAGCGCCGAGATGACCGATCCGCGCCAGCGCCTCGTCGTTCAAGCCCACTCGGGGCGCACGACGGTGTGCGTGACGAACGGCGCCACGCACTGCGGCTGGTGGAGTTCCTCGGGCCGTACGCACCGGGCCCAGCTGACCGTGTACGTCCCAGAGGACAGTGAAGTGGACGTGTCCGCCGTGAGCGCCGGCATCACTTCGCGCGGCGTGGCCGGAGTGCAGCATCTGAGGAGCGTCAGCGGCAGGATCGACGCGACGCTCGCGACGAGCAGCAGGAGTAGCGCCAGGCTTGCCCGAGCTCGGCATAATGCTGCCCTACTCACCACTTCATCATCTGCTCATGAAGCGACTATCGCGACCGCTGGTCATGACGAGCGGCAATGTGAGCGGGGAACCGATTGCGTTCACCGTCGGCGATGGGCTGCGGCGGCTGGGAAGCATCGCATACGGTTTTCTCGTCCACAACCGCCCGATCATGCGGCCTG
>JAPTUI010000350.1 GCA_028067895.1 Pseudomonadota bacterium
GAATTCCTGCGTCTGGCGAGTGATTTGCTCGTGCTGTAACGGTGCGCGTTGCGCCGGCGGAAGCTGCCGTGGTCACCACCTCAACTCAGTGTCTTGCACGGGAGCGGGCCAGGCAAACCAGCGTGCGATTGCGATGGGCGCCGAACACAGACGCAGAGAAGGCGTTACATCTCGGGCTGCGCGAGAGGGGTCGTGCCGTCGCTCGGAGGGGTGGTTGGCGGCGATTTCCCATAGTAATCCGGGTAATCCGTCGTCATGCCTTTGAAGCGGCGGTGGATCCACAGATATTGATCCGGCGCGGCATGGACCTGTGCTTCGATCAGCCGATGAAACTGTGCGGCGTCGGCGGCCGGGCAGGGGCCGGGAAAGCCCTCGAGCGCCGGCAGGATCACCAGCCGGTAACCGGCGCAGCCGGGCAGGCGCTCGACGAAATACGGCAATACCGCTGCTCCGGTCATGCGCGCGATGCGCGAGGTGGCCGTATTCGTCGCCGCCGGAATGCCGAAGAATGGGACCATCCGGGCACCTTTCTTGCGGTAGCACTGATCCGGGGCGAACCATACGCATTCATTGTTTTTCAGCGTCGCGACCATCGTGCGGATGTCATCGCAGCGGATCGCCCGCCCGCCGTTGCGGCTGCGCAGTCGGTTCTGCAGATGCGCCAGCACTCTGTTCTTGGTCGGCCGGTACAGAATGTTGATGGGGAACATTTCCGAGAGGATCCGCCCGCCGATCTCGAGGGGCGTGAAATGCGCCGTGAGCAGGATCGCGCCACGTCCGCGGGCGAGGGCGGCCTTGACGTGCTCGCACCCCTCGACGCGCGCGAGTTTGCGGATCTGCGTCCCGTCTCCCCACCATGCCAGGGCGATCTCGAGCGCGGAAATGCCGAGGCTGTGGAAGTGTCGCTCGAGCACCCGAGCGCGTTCGCCCGGCGGCAGATCGGCCAGGCACATGTCGATGTTGGTTTTGGCAATGCTCACGTAGCGCACGGGCATTCTGCGCAGCAGCGCACCGAGCACGCGTCCGCAGGCCAGCTGCGCGCGATACGGCAGCAGCACCAGCAGACGCAGCATGCCGAGGATGAGCCACAGCGCCCAGTAGCGCGGTGCCAGCAGTCGAGTCCAGTGAGAATCAGAAGGGAGTGCGTCTAGATCATCGGCATCGCGCATGCGCAACTGGCCTGCTCTGCCGGGACGTTTGAGGCATGCCGGCTATTGCTGCTCTTTCGGCCTCGGGTCGGGCGTGAGGGTCGTGCGACGCAGTTGACGCCGCCCGCCACGTGGGTGTGCGGGGTGCGTGAACCATTCCTTCGCCCGGAGAGAGCCCCTCTCGCCGCGTCCGCACCGCTACGGAGCTGTCGACGGCCGTGCGTCCCCAAAACGCCGACTGTCATCCCCCGTCCCAAGCGGTTGCGCCGCAGTTTCATCAAAAATCCTCGGACACGAAGAACTTTACAGCACAAAGTAAGGTCTGACTAGTGGTTTCGTCCGGGATGTGAACCGGTGCCGAACGAGGCCGGAGCCCGGCTCATCGGCACGTCCGATGCGCTGTGCGGACACTCCTCAGCAATCGAAGAGGTCGGGTCGGTGGCAGGCCCGGCGTGCGATTGGACCCGAGGGTGGCGATGCGACCGATCGGGCGAGGGCGTGCGGTGTGACGAAACAGAGCTTTCTCCCGGATGCACCTTGAGAGTAGTCTTGCGGCTTCCATTACAACAAGGGGGCGTCGATGCGCGAGGATCAAACGGTCTTGGCTGCGGAGTGCCTGACGGGCAAACGCGATGATGTGGATCTGAGGCGGACGGCCGCGAATCCCGATTACTGGTATCCGCTGGCGTGGTCCGATGAGCTCAAGGCCGGGCAGATTCTCGGACGACGGTTCGCCGGGGAGCCGATCGCGCTTTATCGCGGCGAGAGCGGCCGGGTCTTTGCACTCGAGGATCGCTGCGCGCACCGGCAGGTGCCGCTGCATCTGGGCGTCGTCGCCGGAGAGGTACTGAAGTGTCACTACCACGGGTGGGCCTATGACTGCTCGGGCAAGTGTACGGACGTGCCGTATCTCGGCAAGGAGCGCCGTCCGAACGGAGTCCGCAGCTACCCGGTGCGAGAAATCGACGGCCTCATTTTCATCTTCCCCGGCAAAGCTGAGCTTGCGGAGGAGCGCCTGCCGGGATCCCTCGGAGCCTCGCAGCGCCGCGACTACAAGACCAGGCGACTGAACCGCGAGGTCGCCTGTCACTACACGTTCATGCACGAGAACCTGTTCGACATGAACCACCAGTTCATGCACCGCAAACAGATGGGCTCGATCCGCGCCAGCTGCCTCGGGCGCAAACACGGCGACCGATGGGCGGAGGTCGAGTATAGCTTCAGCCGAAGCGAGGGCAAGTCCACGGTCGGCGAGCGCGTGATCGTCGACATGATGCGAAGCCGCGGGGAGCAGCGTCAGGACTTCCGCGATCACATGCGCATCCGAACCGATTATCCATCGCAGAGCCTCAAGGTCTGGGTGGGCCGCAACATCGACGAGACGAAGGACCCGGTCCTTGAAGTGTGGTTGTGCTATACGCCGCTCGATGCCGAGCACCGCACCAACCGTACCTTCGGGTACCTGTCGGTGAAGAAGCCGCCGATCCCAGGGCTGATCCACGTGGTGTGGCCGTTCGTGGTGCGATTCACTGAGAATATCTTCCGCGAGGACCAGGAGATCGTCGAGCACGAACAGCGTGCGCACGATGCGCAGGGCACGGATTGGAACAACGAGGTCTTCCCTCCCATCCGCGATCTGCGTGAAGTCCTCGCACGCTGTGGCGTCCCGCGCTGAGACCGCTCCCGGGGGACCCTGCGTGCCATTGAGTGCTCGATACTGACCCTGAAAATGCCGTGGCGGGCGCGTAGCCCTCGGAAGCGCGCCCGCCACGGCTTCCTCGGCGTGGGATGCGGGCCGCGGGGCGTGAAGCCGGTGCGGCGCGCCCTGCTCACCGCGAACCCTGCAGAGCGGCCAGCGGCCGTGAGCGGTATGCGCCTGCGAAACGGCGCAGTCGAATCGCAGCGCACGGGTCGCACAGCGCACTGTCATACGGGTGTCAGGAAGGGCTGCGAGACTGAGCGCCTCTGGGTTCCTGAGAACGAACACTACAGTGAGCGATTCCGTCCCGCTTTCTCTGGTGCGCCCGCGGGTACAGGCGCTGTACCCTCTGGCTGGAGGGATGAGGGTCCCGGCCGGTGCCGCGAGGGTGTCCGCAGCGTGGCTCACGGCTCCGCTGAGCCGGGTCCGCGAGAGTGCGCTGCCGGGACAGCCACCGGAGAAAATCGGCAGTGGAGTCGTCAAAGCGGTCCGCGTCTGCGCGTCCTCTAGCCCGTCGAAGCACGGACTGGACCTGATCGCCGCCGGGACGGACCGATTTTGGGGTCGCGCCGGTGGTTTGGGCTCCGACAGCGCGAAGGGCTTGGTCGCGCTCGGAACGGGAAGGTTCTGGGCGAGCGACGGTGACACCCGCATCGTCACAGCGGTGGACGTGAGGATCCGCAGGATCGTTGCGAGTCTCCTCAGGGAGCGGGGCAAGACCACCGATGAGCTCACCGACGATCCGCGCGACCATCTCAGCACCGTGGTGGCCAAGCACAAGCGGCCGCCGACGGGGCCGAGCGGCCGGGGTACGTGCCGGCCGCGAGTTTTGTGTTTCTGTCGCTGTCGCTGCCGATGCTGGATCACGTCACGGCGAACGGCGCCGTCGCGCTCATCAATGCGCGCACGGGCCGCTGGATTGGTAACCGGCCGAGTGGACTGGATGCGCACCCCGTGGCCGCCGACCCGTGCCGCGGGAACGTATTCGTTCCCGTCGCCGCGAGTCTGGCCGGCGGGGCCTGCCGCCCGGGTTGTGGCGCGGTGTTCGCACCGCGTCGAGGGATCTGAGCGCTCACCGACCCCCCTCAGGTTGGGATGCGCGTCTTCGCAACGGAATCCGATGCAGGACGCGCACCCCAGCCTGTTTTTTCTGGCGCAGGGCTCCCCGGGGGACACCCGGTGGGCCGTCGGCCTGTAGCGCGGCCTTTCAGAGCACGAGCACCACCACGACCTTCGTCTCTGGCGAGAGCGCGGTCTCATTGGCGCGCAGCAGGCGGTCGGTTGGGCCGCCGCGGTACAGCACTCGGCCGCAGTGGCCGATGTCGATGCCTGACACAGTCGTTCGGATGGTCATCACGGATCTCCCTCTTGCGGTGGAACAGCGGGCCTCCATGCCCCGATGGATCGTCCTGGATCTCAAGCAGCTGCCCGGCGCGCCGGGTTCGCGGCACTCGGCGTGGGCGCGGCAGCGAGTCAGCCCGCGGCGAGCTCGGCACTCACCGCACCGGCGCCCTGCGCCGCTGTGACCCAGCCGGGCCGCTCCGGGTGGGTGATCCCGTACGCCTGCCCAGGAACCCGCGCGCCGCCCTTGCGGTGCGTGAAGGACAGGTCCGCCAGGCGTACGCCGAGCAGCTCGGCGCGGCAGGGATCCGGATCGGCATGCAGCCCGGGCGGCACGTACAGCGTGCTCAGCGCATTGATGTCCTGGCGGGCCAGATCCCGCAGCGCGAACACATGCAGGACCGGTGCGATGTTCTCGTACGCGGACGCTTGATACAGCACCGCCTGGTGGTCGCTTGGGTAGCTGCGCAATAGGATGTCGGTGAGCGCGCCAAGATTGCTGCGCGAGGGGTGGGCCTCGGGCGTGAGCAGGCCGACCACCCCGATCTGCCACAGCACGAGCGGGATGCGCGCATCGATCGCTGGCTTCAACAGCACGAAACCGGTGGCTTCGTAGGTCTGCAGGCCCGGCAGCGCCGGGTCGATGCCCAGATCGGCCACCATCATGTCCTCGGCCGAAATCCCGGGCAGCATCTTCGCCTCGTGGCCCTCGCGCCGGGCCTGCACGATCGCCTCGTGCGACGGGTAGACGAACACGCCCGGGTGGCCGTAGAACGCCGCGCACACCGTCTGCCCCTGGCGGACGGGGGCAAGCAACGTCTCGACCATGTCCTGGTAGGCCCAGAGCCTGGGTTTGCCGGTGCCGTGCTCGTAATGACGCTTCAAGCACTCGGCCGATGCATTGAGCTGCTTCACGTAGCCCTCGGTATGCGGGTCGGTCAGCAGGTAGAAGACTTTGTCGGCCGTGAACAGGCAGTACTCCGCCTCACGCGTGAGCTGACTGATTGCCGTCATTCCGGTGCCGACCACGGTCAATTTTCCATTCATGGCAGCCTCTTCTGTCGTTGTGTGGGACGAGAAAATGGACGGGCGATCGGCGCCCGCGGCGCGCGCGCACAGGACGTCCAGGCGCAGCCGTTGCCTTGGCGGGGTTGCACGAAGCGGACCGGGACGGCGTCGGCTGCTGCGCGCACGGCGCACCAAAGGCCGCGCCGTGCGCCGGCGGTTCTGGTTTTTCCGTGGCCATGAAGATATGAGACACTTTGACTCAGCCTTCGGGAATGGGCGGTTCAACGAGTTCGTCCCTGCCATCGACGATTTCGTCCCAGCCCACCCGGCGGTGTCGGTGACGGCGGAGGTCCGGACGCGCTGCGTAAGGGAGGGCCGATGCGGATCAGGGGCAAGTGCGGCCGGCAACCGGAGCGCATGACGTGACGTTCCGCGTGCGCATGCCACTCGTGCTGGTGACTGTGTTCTGGGCGTACGTCACCGGCGTGGACCTCCTGCAGACCACGAGTACTCAGGCTGCGCTCTCGGCGATGCGCCTGAGAACCATATTCGCGCCCTGGGGCCCGCAGCTGCTCGCGCACCTGCTGCTCTACCCGGCGTTGCTCGGCTGTCTGTGGGGCTCGCAGCGTCTGGGCTGGCGGCCATATGCCCGACGGGTGCCCGCGCAGGCCGCGCTCGGTCTGGGGTTTTCCGCGCTGGCGGCCCCGAGCCTGCTGCTCGGGGAGCTGCTCGCCGGCGACGTCGCCAGCGCTCCGCACGTCGCCGTCGCCTCGTTCTCGCGCGCCGCGGAGCTGGAGGGGAGCCTCTGGCTCTCGAGCCTCACGCGCTTCCTGCTCACGTACGCGTTTGCGCTCGCGCTGCTCGAGGCGTGTCAGATGGGCCGCGCGCTGCGCGAACGGGAGCGGCAGGCGGCATCGCTGCACCGGGCGCTCTCGACGGCACGTCTGGCGGCGCTGCGCTCCCAGCTCTCGCCGCACTCGCTGCTGAACCTGCTGCACACCCTGCAGGGTCAGATCGGCTGCGATCCGCGCGCCGCCCGGGCGCTGGTGGCAAAGTTGGGCGAAGTGCTGCGCGAGCTGCTCAGAGCGAGCGAACGCGAGTTTTGGCCCCTCGAGGCGGAACTGCACTTCGCGCAGCAGTACCTGGCGCTGCAGCAGCAGCGGTTCGCCGAGCGGCTGTGTCTGAACGTGCCCGCGCCCGCCGGGCTGCCGGGCGTGTGGGTGCCGAGTCTGATCCTGCAGCCACTGGTCGAGAATGCCGTCGTGCATGGTTTGCGCGGACACCACGGGTCGGTATCGATCCGCGTCGAAGTCGCGGCGGCCGGGGATGAACTGACCCTGCGAGTGGTCAACACCGTGGCGCCGCGCGCCCCGGAGCGTTCCGAAGGGATCGGGCTGAGGAACGTGCGCCATCGGCTCGCGCTGCATTTCGGGGAGCGGGCGACGATGCGCTCGGCGACGCAGCAGCAGGGTGAGTGGACAACGGAGATCCATCTGCCGCTGCTGGGCCCGGAGTGCGCCGCACCGAGTGTGTAGGGAGGAACGATCGATGCTGACGGCGATGATCGTGGATGATGAGGCGTCCAGCCGGCGGCTGCTGCGCGAGTATTGCGCGGCGGAGCCCGATGTGCAGATCCTCGGGGAGTATGCCGACGGGCGATCCGCTCTGCCGGCCGTCGAGACGACGCGCCCGGACGCGCTCTTTCTCGACATCGAGATGGATGCGCTCGATGGCATGACACTGGTGCGCGCACTTGAGATGTCTCGGCCGCCGGTCGTGGTCTTCGTCACGGCGCATGTGCACTACGCGGCCGAGGCGTTTGAACTCTCTGCGGCCGACTACCTGTTGAAACCCTTCGACGTCGCACGCTTCCACGACACCGTCGAGCGCGTCCGCTGGCGCCTGAGGGCCGAGCGCAGTGCGGCGCGCCAGGAGGCTCTGGAGGCGGCGCTCGAACACCTGCAGCGCGCTCGCGCGGCACGCGTGGCGCGGCGGACGCGGTTGCTCGTGGGAACCGGAAGCGACCGGCAAGTCCTCGACGCCGAGCAGATCGAGGCCGCTTGCGCCGAACGCAACTACGTCAAAATCAACGTTGGATCCGAGACCCACATTCTGCGGGCGACTCTGCGCGCCGCGCAGCAGGCGCTGTGCAGTCAGCCGTTGCTGCGCGTCAGCCGTTCGTGTCTGGTCAATTTCAATCACGTGCGCCGCATCAGCCGCACGCGCCGCGGAGACTACATCCTGGTGTTGACCGGCGGGGCAACGGTGACGAGCGCCGAGGGGTATCGGGAGGCCGTGCGGCTGCACCTGGAGCGTTATACGGTCGGCTGGCGCGCGCCGCGGTCCGCCGAGATCGCCGGCGGCTCAGCCGAGCGCGGCGGGATTGGCGCGCCAGACTGCCCCGGCGAGCACGCAGGCAAACAATACCCAGGCCATATAGGGCAGCAGCAGTGCGCCGGCCACGCGGCTGACGCGCCAGAACGCGGCCACGGTGATGGCGAGCAGTACCGCGAGCAGCACGATCCAGACGAAGGACGCCGCCCCGAGGTGCAGCCGGAAGAACAGCCATGACCAGGCGGCATTGACGGCGAGCTGGGCAAAGAAGAGCCGCACCGGGCGGGACTTCGCCGGCCGGACCCGCCAGACCCGCCACAGCGACAGCGCCATCAACCCGTACAGGACGCTCCAGACCGGGCCGAACAGCCATCCCGGCGGTGCCCACGCAGGGCGCGCCAGCCGTGCATAGAACCCCGCAGCATCGATCGAGGCGATGGCCCCGACGGCCGCGGCCGCGAACACCAGCAACAGCGAGAGCGCGAGCAGCCGCAGCGAGTGCCGGCGCGCACCGCGATCTTCGAGCTCGGAAGGGATGGGACTCATCATCGCCATAGCCTGCGGCAATGCGCGCGGCGCGGTCAAGCCAGACTGCGGTGCGCATGCGCAGTTGTCATCGACCGTTTATCAGTCTGCGCGGATCCGACGCGCAGGACCATCCGTACACGCCGCAACGATTCGGACCGGTCGGAGGGTGGACGCGCCGCGCTCGAGCGTCTACCGTACTGCGATTATGGACGACCGTCAGCTCGGTGAGTCATTCGACCGCCACCTACAGTTCGATCAGCTCGTCACACCGGAGGCGGCCAGTGATCGGGATCGCTTCGAGGCGATCGCAGCGGTGCTGCGTGAACAGATCACCGAGCGCTGGCTGGAAAGTACTCGCGAGTGTCTCGCCAGCGGCGCCAAGCAGGTCTACTACCTCTCCATGGAGTATCTGCTCGGCCGCTCGCTGAAGTGCACGCTGGCCACGCTCGAACTTCAGTCGCAGGTGCGCGCCGTGCTCGCCGCTCGCCACATCGATTTCGATTCGGTGTGCGAGTGTGAGCCGGATGCCGGTCTCGGCAACGGCGGGCTCGGGCGGCTCGCGGCCTGCTTCCTCGATTCGATGACGACGCTCGGGATCTCGGCGATGGGCTACGGACTGCGCTACGAGTACGGCATCTTCCGCCAGACGCTGGTCAACGGCTGGCAGGTCGAACATCCGGACAACTGGCTGCGCCGGCAGGACCCCTGGGAAGTCGTGCGGCCGGAGGCGGCGCTCGAGACCCGCATCCACTGCGGGCTGCGCTTCGAGGAGGGTGCCGCCGTGCTCTCCGAGCAGCGCGGCGCGACGCTGCGGGCGGTGCCGTACGACCGTCCGGTGGTCGGCTTCGGCACGCGCCGGGTCAATACGCTGCGGCTCTGGGCGGCGAGTTCGCCGGATTACTTCGATCTCGATGAGTTCAATCATGGGGATTTCTTCGGTGCCGTGCACGACAAGATCCTCGCCGAGAACCTGACCCGCGTGCTGTATCCGGACGATGTGACTTCGGCAGGCCGGCACTTGCGCTTCCTGCAGGAGTATTTTCTCGTCGCCTCTTCGCTCGCGGACATCGTGCGCCGCTTCCGGCGCACGCACGAGGACTGGAGCGCGTTGCCCGATCAGGTCGCGATCCAGCTGAACGATACCCATCCGGCGATGGCGGTGGCGGAGCTGATGCGCATTCTGCTCGATGAGGCGCACCTCGGCTGGGAGCAGTCCTGGGAGCTCACGGTCCGCACGCTCGCGTACACCAACCACACGCTGCTGCCCGAGGCGCTCGAGCGCTGGCCGACCGACCTGTTCGAGCGGGCGCTGCCGCGTCAGCTCGAGATCATCTACGAGATCAACCGGCGTTTTCTCGATGCGGTGCGCGCCCGCCATCCGGGCGATGAGGCGCGGGTGCAGCGGATGAGCCTGATCGAGGAACAGCCGCGCAAGGCGGTGCGCATGGCGCATCTGGCGGTGCTCGGCTCGCACCACACCAACGGGGTGTCGCAGATCCACAGCGATCTGCTGCGCACGCGCACGCTCGGGGACTTCGCGGCGATGTTTCCGCAGCGCTTCGGCAACGAGACCAACGGCGTGACGCCGCGCCGCTGGTTGCTCGCGGCCAATCCGGAGCTCTCGAGCCTGATCCGCGCGGCGATCGGGCCGGGGTGGATCGGCTCCCTCGAGCAGCTTCGGGCGCTCGAGCCGCTCGCCGAGGATGCGGCGTTCCGTGAGCGCTTCTGGCAGGCCAAGCGCGCCGCCAAAGTGCGCTTCGCCCAGTGGCTGCAGCGTACCGGCGGCCAGACGCTCGATCCGGACGCGATCTTCGACTGCCAGATCAAGCGCATTCACGAGTACAAGCGTCAATTGCTCAACGTACTGCACATCATCGTGCTGTACGACCGCCTGCGCAACGGTTGGACGGCATCGCAAGAGCCCGCGCGCACGTTTCTGTTCGCCGGCAAGGCCGCACCGGCCTATGCGCTGGCGAAGCTAATCATCAAGCTGATCAACAACGTCGCGGCCGTCATCGACGCCGACCCCGCGGTCAAAGGCCGGCTGAAGGTCGTGTTCCTGCCCGATTACGGCGTGACGCTCGCCGAGCGGTTGATTCCGGCGAGCGACGTTTCCGAGCAGATCTCGACTGCGGGTTACGAAGCGAGTGGCACGAGCAACATGAAGTTCATGATGAACGGTGCGCTCACCGTCGGCACGCGCGACGGAGCCACGATCGAGATGGCCGCCGCGGCGGGCGAGGAGAACTTCTTTCTGTTCGGTCTCACCGCCGAAGAGGTTGCCGCCGGCCGCAGCGGCTACGACCCCCTCTGGCACTATGAGCGCGAGCCGCAGACCCGCGCGGCGCTCGAGCTGATTGCGCAGGATCACTTCAGCGCCGAGGAGCGCGGGGTGTTCACCCCCATTCTCGATGCACTGGTGAAGCACGGCGATTACTACATGCACCTGGCGGATCTGACCGCCTACACCCGCGCACACGCCGAGGTCGCCGCGACCTACGGGCAGCGCGCGGTGTGGGTGGGTCGGGCGATCCGCAACGTCGCGGCGAGCGGGGCGTTCTCGAGCGACCGGGCGATCCGCGGCTATGCCCGCGACATCTGGGACGTCGCGCCGTGCACGCCGACGGCGGGTGCCGGATAGGCCTCACGGGCGAGGTGTGCTTCGGTCCAGGGGCGCAGCAGATGACCGAGCAGTTCCAGGTCATTGGCGAGGGCGAGCGGGTCGCGTCCGAGCGCCGAACGTAACGAGTCCTTCAGCCACTCGCTGAAGGCCGGGTGTGCGAGCGCCCGGTGAATGCGCCGCTCGGCGCTGATCAGTTCGACTTCGGCAGTGACGGGGGGCATGGCAGGGTCTCCTCACGGGATATCAGAAATAGCCGTCGCGCTTTTGCTGCTCGAGTGAGCCGCCGGCGTCGCGGTCGCCGAGCCGCCCGCTGCGCTCGGAGCGGCGCGAGCGCAGGGTCTGCGCCACGACGGCCTCGAGCGTCTCGGCATCCGACGCCTCCGCGGCGGTCACCGGCCAGCAGCCGAGGGTGCGAAAGCGCACCCGGCGCAGTTGCGGGACCTCGGCCGGGCCGAGCGGCATGCGCTGCGGCTCATCGACGACGATGAGCTGTCCGTCGCGCTCGAGCACCGGACGAGGGCGCGCCAGATACAGCGGCGCAAGGTCGACGCCGTGCATCAGGGCGTAGGCGAGCACGTCGAGTTCCGTCCAGTTCGACAACGGGAAGACGCGCGCAGTCTCGTGCATGCCGAGCCGGAAATTAAACAGGTTCCACAGCTCCGGGCGCTGGCGACGCGGCTCCCAGGTGTGATTCGCTCCGCGTACCGACACGATGCGCTCCTTGGCGCGCGACCGCTCCTCGTCGCGCCGCGCACCGCCGAGGATGATGTCGTAACGACCGGCATCGAGCGCGCTCTTCAGCGCATCGGTGCGCATGACGGTCGTGTAGCGGTCGCCGTGTTCGAACGGGTTGATGCCG
>JAPTUI010000519.1 GCA_028067895.1 Pseudomonadota bacterium
TTGTCGTGCCGGGCTCTGCGGTCTTGTAGAGATCGTTCAGTCTCGCGCTCAAGTCCTCAATGTCATTTGTCAGGTGTAGCGGACTGATGGCGCTCATGACTTCGCGTAGCTTCGCCGGGAGCGCTTCTTGATGAGCTGGAAGCAGCCTGTCGTAAGCTTCGCGTAGCGCATCCTGAATGGGAGGGCGCTCGAGATAGAGCCCACCTTTGAGCGCATCGAACTTTGCATAGGCCGCGTTCTTTACGGCTTTGGCGCGTTCTTGAGCCCCCTGGAGCAGCTCGTGCGCCGGCTCTGAGAGTGCCGTAGTGTCTGGCTGCGGCGCGAGCGCCTGGCGGATCCCGTTCTCGATGGCCTTGTTATTGGAGACCGCCAGCTCCTCGAACGGCCTGGGCGTCGCGCCTTTACCGCTGCGAAGGTGCGCCTGTAGGTCGAGCAGTCCACGGTCGCCGGACTGCGCCGCCGTCGTGAGCTGCACGCCCTCGGGTAGATCGCGCATCGGCACCTGCGCCGGCAATCCGCGATCTGCGAACTCGCGCGCGAGAGCGGCCTCGATCTCAGGCTGCGCCAAGTCGCGCCCTTTGACTACGTGCGTGAGAGAACTCAGCACGTTGCCTCCCGCCCGTAGTGCCCCGCCTGCGGCCGAAGCGAGCCCTTCCACGGCTGGCCCTGTCACAGCTCCGATGGCGGCGTTGAGCGCAGGGTTTCCGCGGGGCTGCTGCACGCCGTATGCCGCACCGGTCGCCATCGAGCGAGGCAGCGCATAGAGCGCCCTCTCCGCAAGTCCTGCGCCTTCGGGCGCCACTGCGCCCAGCCCTTTCATGACGCCGGCAGCGAGCCCTCCAGCCGCTTCGCCCAGGGGCGCGGAGGCCACGAGTTCGGCCGGCCACTTGACTCCATAGTTGTACCAGGGGTGCTGCCGCTCCAGCGCGTTGATCACCGGCTGCGAAAGAGGCTTGTGCTGGAAGCGTTCGAGGAAGTTGTCGACCGCGGTCGGTACGGCGCCCTTTGGATTGATGCCGAGCACGTTCTCAATACCGGCGCCGATATCGTTGACGCCATGCAGCGCGAAGGCGAGCGGATGTTCCCAGCCCGGCATCTTCGCCCACGCGGAGCGTGCTTGCTGGGCAGCCGTCGGGGCTGCACTTTGGACTGGCAGCGCACCGAAGAAGGACGCATTGCCCGCAGCAGGCGCACCCGATGCAGCCGCGGGCTGGGCTGGAGCGCCCGGGACTGGTTCGACTTCAGGGCTCGGCTTGGCGGCGATGGGTGTGAAGAATCCCATGTCAGAGCCCCTGGAACACGCCCGGGTACTGTTTCTCGAACGCTTCCGCGCGCAGGTACTGGCGGATCATGTGTTTGCCGGTGAGCGACTTGCGCAGGTTCCCGACGTAGGCGCTCCGCGCAGCAGGCGGCATTCCCGCGAGAGTGGCCGCGAGCACTACCGCAGATGGTGACGGCCCATTGTTCACCCACCATTTGTTGAATCCCAAGCCGGTGCCGCGGAACGCGCCGCCAGTGCTTGGTGCTACCTTTTCCAGGTAGGTCGTAAGCGCGTTGTCGCGGATGACTTGGTACTGAGCGAGTCCGCGCAGCTGCGAGAGAAGCACCCGCGGCGCATTCCCGGGCAGGTTGTAATTCGGCACCTGCTTGGCGAGGTAGGAAAGTTCCTGCGTCGAGGCACGCGGGGATACCTGCCGGGTCGCGGCGCCGACGAGCTGCACGCGGTACTTGTCGAACTGCGCCGCGCTCGTGATGTTGCCGGGCTTGAATCCGAAGTAGTTGGCGATATGCGCGAGCGGCAGCGTCACGTCCCGCCACGCGCCAGTCGGCCCCATCTTGGCAAGCGCCGTGTCCATCTCGTTGTAGAGCGCGATCTGCCTGCGCGCGGCCGCCGCCTCATCACCCTCGACCTTGACCTCGGAGCCCGTTTGTTGACCGATAGCCCCCTGCGCGGCGAGCTGCGCCGGGGTTTCGCCGCGCGACAGCACAGTTCCACCCGGTACCGCTGGTGCGGGGGGTACTGGACTTCCAGCGCCCTGAGCAGGCGGCGCGCCGGGGAGAGCAGGTTGCCCGGTGGCTTGGGCCGGAGGCTGTGCTGGCGCTGGGGCCTGCGGACTCGCGGGGAAGGGCCCTGGCAGCCCAGCGGCCTGAGCCGCCGTCGTGAGGCCCTGTTCCGTGCCGATCATGCGCCGCATTGCGGCCTGCTGCGCAGCCTGCGCTGCCCCTGGAGCGCCGGCAACGACGGGGCGGAACTGGCCAGGCACTTGCAATCTCTGCACCTGCTCCCTGCCGAGTTGGTACTTGAGCGGATGCAATGCGGCTTGGTAAGGAGCCGTAGCTCCGGCAGCGCCTCCAGCTCTATTCGCGGCGTTCGCGGCCATGATGGCCGCGCCCCCCGGCATCTGGGCAATGCCGCCACCGGGGGTTTGCGTCGACGATTCTGGTAGCGTTCCCTGCGCAGGCAACTTCCACCCATTAGCCAGAATCATGGCACGCACATTCGCCGGGACCTTCTGCATTTGGCTGATGGTCTCGGAGAGCGTCTTTGCGCCGACGACGAGAGGATTATTGTTGTATAAGGTTGAGCCCATGCCAGGGCTGACGAGGTTGGCGGCCAGGGACTGATCGCCGACCCGCTGGAGCGGGGACAGATTCGGATTGTTCTGGCCCGCAACCGCCTGCTGAACTTCCTGAGTCCGCGCCTTCTGAAACGGTAGCGCCGCCTCCTGAGTGATCTTGCTTCCGGCCGTCGATTGTTGATACGCCGGAGCCTCGTGTATGGCGTTGCTGATCGCCTGAGTGAACGGAACGGGCGTCAGCATGTGCGGCCCGGACTGCGCCCCAAGGGCCGAGAGAAAGCCCATGAGCGCGGTATGGCTCGGGTCGGTCGGAGAACCACCGAACGCGGTATTGAGACCGCTCAGGATCTTGTTGAGCTCGCTCGGCTTCGGGGGGGCCTTCTTTCCAGCGCCCAGCGTGGGCGCGGGGGTCGCCGGTGCGCTTGCCGCCGCGGCTGGAGCGGCCTTGGTGGCAAGCGCCTGCTGCGCTGCATGTGCCCGCAGCATCTGGAGAACCGGGGAAAGTGGAATGGCTGCCATCTAAGTTCCTCCTAGCCCATGGACCCGAGGCCGCCCAGGAGAGCGCCAAGGCCAGTCGAGAGGAGCCCTCCGTAGCCGCTCGAACTCAGCACCCCGCTGTTGATGAGTCCGCTCGCGATGTTGGCGCCTGCGCCGGCACCGGCGAGGGCGCCCGCGGCCGGATTGGTGTAGTACGGCGTGGTTGCCGTGCCGCCAGGCATCGCTCCCAGGAGGCTGCCATATGAGGAGAGTTGCGAGCCTGGGATCGAAAGCGCCGCCTGTCCTGGCATCAGGCTTTCGCCGTAGAGCTGACTCGCCTGCCCGAGTCCGCTGGTCATGTTGTTAATCGTGTTGTTGTACGCCCCTCCGTAGATATCCGCCGCCACGTTCGCCATCTGGCTAGCCTGCACGGGAGCGGATGCCTCGATGTTTCGCCCACTGCCGGCGAACTGGGAGGCCAGGTTATTCTGGATCTGATTGTCGGCGAGCTGCGCCATGCCCTGGAGGCTCGGGTTCATCGCCGGGTTGAGGAGGGAGCCGGATTCGAGCGTATTGAAATACCCCTGCGCATTAGCACCCACCGGGTTTGAACTGGTGGCGGCTTGCAGCTGAGAGAGCCCTGAGTTCTGGAGCGCTTGATCCGCGCTGTAGCCACTTCCATAGATGCTGGTTCCAGCGTTCGCGAGATTCTGGTAGTCCGAGGTCAGGTAAGTCGCTGGCCCGGTGCTCGTGGTTGCAGTGCTGCCTTTGCTCATCGCAATACTCCGCGCCCGTGCAGCATCAGCGCTGCCATGGGGCTCATGGTGGTCTGGGGTGCGGCTGCCACGCTCGTAGCGGGAGTGGACGCGCCGAGAAAGTTCGGCAAGCCGGCGATAGTTTGCCCGGCAATGCCCACCTTGCTCGAGCTGGTTAGCGCGCCACTCTGCCACTGGCCTATCAGCTGGGTCAAGAGGTCATTGATGCTGTTGCCGGCTCTTGTGCCGTTGCTGGAAACGATGTCCGTAGGTGAAACGTAGGCATTCTGACTCTGTAGCCACGGCTGCACGATCTGGCTGTAGAGCTGGCTAGGGGACGCGGTTTTCGAGATCGCCCCCGAAGCGATGGCGTTGTTGATTTGCGTCGTCATTTGGTCCATCAGCTTCCCCTCTCCCATTCGTCCAAAGGCCAGCTCCAGGGGGGTTGAATGTCCCGGGGTGTTGTTCTTGGCGTCCATGATGCCTGCCAGAGACTCGTAAGCCTGCGATGGGTTGAGAGTAGCCATGAGGTTCGTGGTGGGGTCTTTAGCCTGCGCCCCCACCAGATTGTTCCAGTAGAGCGTCTCGGGATCGTTCTTGCCCCCTCCGAAGGCCGAACTCACGGCGCCAGCCGCTCCTCCGATGAGGCCACCCAGCAGCGTGCCGAGCCCGGGGGCAACCATGGTGCCGACTGAGGCGCCCGTCTCCGCTCCGTTCAGCGCGTCCGAGCCGGTATTCCCGGATTGCCAATTCTTGATGGTATTGTAGGCGCTGTACCCGGCGCCGAGCGCCCCGAGCGCGGTGCTGGCATCCGCGAGGGCCCCCGCGCCCCCACCAGCGCCAGCCGCGGCACCTGCGCCAGCCCCTGCGGCGTTCGCCCCACTCCCATAGCCTGCGGCCGCGAGTTCCTGCGCCGCGCTGCTACCGGCCTCATTGGCTGCGGCGGTCACGGCATTGGTGCTGATCGGCGTGAGCTGAGAGGCGAGAAGCGGCGTGATGCCGGCTGCCGAGGCCGCGCCGCCCGCACCATAGCCGGCCGCCGCGAGCTCCTGAGCTGCGGAGGC
Source organism: Pseudomonadota bacterium (assembly GCA_028067895.1). Taxonomy (GTDB): domain Bacteria; phylum Pseudomonadota; class Gammaproteobacteria; order Steroidobacterales; family Steroidobacteraceae; genus 13-2-20CM-66-19. Next base: position 4,876 of record JAPTUI010000519.1, read on the forward strand.
GTCGGCGAGATTCGCGGCATTGCCGACCGCGCTCGTGCTGATCGGCGCCATTGTGGGCGTCGAGGCCAGAGTAGCCGCCGCGCCTGGCGCCAGGGCATTCGAGAGCGTGTTGTACGCTTGCTTGCCGAGTGCGCTCAAGGCGGTGCCGGTGAAATTTTGGACCGCGTTCGCGAGGGTTTTTGCGGCACCCGCGTACTGCTCAATGGTGCTGAGCGGGTTCTGCGCAGCGGCGCCTGCGGCCGCACCACCGGCTGTCGGGACAGTTCCCCGCGCCGCATCTGTGGTGACCGAGGGGGGCATCCCCAAGAGCACATTTATCGACGGGCTCTGCGGCGACTTGGTCGGCGTTGTGAGCCCGTTGATGTTAGCGAGGATCGAGGCCAAGCTATTCGGCTGCCCGGCGAATTGCGCCATGTTTGCGATGGCAAGCTGCTCGGCCGAGGGGGCGCTCGGAACGGAGTAATTGGGAGTGGACTGCTGCATCAGCGCTCCGTCTCCACACCGCGGAGTTCCTTTCGCATCACGGTCGCCACCGCCTTGTATTCCGGGGCCGCGCGCGCCCAGCCCTGGCGCCCCACAATCATGAGGGCCGTGCAGCCAAAATGCTTGGCGTGACGGGTGAGGGTGGCGTCTGCCTCTTCCATCCACGCCTCGAGGTTCTCGCCGCCGCAGAGTACGATCATCTCGATGCGCTCGATGGGGAACTGCTGGATTTCCGTGACGAAGGCCACGACGCCCGGGATGTGCCAGAGCCAGAATTTCCCCCGCAGGCAATCCTCGCGCAGCGACTCCAGGCTCATCGCGGTCTGCTTGGCGACGGCCTTGGCGAGGAGCGGCGCAACCTCGTCCCACACGATCGGCACATCCCAGACGGGCACGAACTGCAACCGCATCACAGCACCCCCGCCGGTACGGGCCACACGGTAGCGCCGACGCTGAACCCGAAGTCACCAGAGAGCTGTACCCCGAGCCGGTGGTACACGCCCTCGGACCGCAGGCCCGCGATATTGTCACGCGAATTGCCCGGGTAGTACCCCGTCCACTTGACCGCGTTCTGCTCATTCGATCGGGAGCCGGCGCGCATCATGGCGGTCCCCTGGCTCATGGAGCGCACCATGTTGATCAGCGTGCGACCGCCCTGGTTGAAGTTGAAATCGATCGTTTCGAGGGTGGCGGTCCCGGGAGTCCCGGTGAAGCCGCCATAGGCGTGCCCGGTCGTGAACCCGAACGGAGTCCACGCGCCATCCGACGTGAGCCCCTGGAACATGAACTCCTGGGCCTGCACGCAGGAACTCCAGGTCTGCTCGACGTAGTTGTACGCGAGGATGGTATCGAGGGAGGAACCAGCGTTCGACTGGAACGCGAAGTAGATGACCTTGTTCCGCGTATCGGCCGCCGCGCTCACGTTGCCGAGTGCCGATGGCAGCGCGTTATCGAAAAACCAGTTGTCCACCTGCTCGTAGCCGATCGGCGTGGTGTTGTTGCCATCGGTCATGAAAAATCCATCGGGCGACGGGAAGTAATACTTATTCCCCACACGCGCCACGGCGTCTTGTCCCAGCGTCCCGCGCTTTTTCTCGTAGGTGTAGAACTGGAAAACCTGATTGCCGCCGATGTACTCGCACCGCTGGATGCCGCTGCGCTGGAACAGAAGACCGAAGCTCTCGTTGTCGGAGATCGCCATGAGTGGGCCGTATTCCGGGTACAGGAACTGCTGGCCCGCTTGATACGCATAGGCGGTTTGCGTGTTTGGCGTGGGCCAGCTCGCCGGGTTTGCCACCGCGGACCACTGCACGCCATAGGGGACGGCATTCACGGTGCCCGGATTGAGATTGCCGGCAAAGAGAAAGTCGCGGATCACCCCGAGCACCGCGCACTTCGGGGCCGGGTCCGTATCGTCGAGATCGGCGAAGTTGACGCCGCTCCCCATGGTGAGCACCTGGATGGGATCGTGCCCATCGGTGGCGTACACGCACGCGCCGTAGACTTGGAAGTTCCACGCGGTAGCCGTGTAGCCTCCCGCAGTTTTCGAGCGTGCCACCCATGCACCGCTCTCGAGCGAGTAGAGGTCCGTCGCCGTCCCCGCGTAGGCGTGCAGATCGCCAGAGGTGTCGTAGCCCGCAATCGCGCCCAGGCACGCCGCAGGGAGGGCGCTCCCCCCCACCAGGGGCAGATAGGGGCGGTAGCCCTGCGCCGTCCATATCACATTCTGCGCGGTCGTGAGCGCGATCTGGCCGCCGTTGAAGTACTCCTCCATGTTCGGCGGGAAGACAGGATTGACCAAGTGCGGGCGATCCGGCTTCCACGCACCGAACTTGTACGAGAACGGTTGAACGGGCCCCTGCGGCATCAGAAAACCGCCCTGATCCGAAAGCCGGCCGTGCGGCCGACGTTCTTGTACGCCATATTCGAGTACGCCATGTTCTCGAGCGCCTGCATGCCCTGCGCCATCGTTTGATCGCGCACGTAGCGGGCGTAGAGGTTCTTGAGCGCCCGGCTGCGGATCAGCTCCTCGGCCTGCGTGGTCCAGATGTTCGAGGTCGTGCCGGTGAGCGTCCAGACGACGGTGCCATCGGTGGTCGTGGCGCCGGCAACCGGAGGGATGGACGCCGAGCCGATTCCGGAGCTCGTAGGCGCGCTCGAGGTCGGCCATGTGGGCTGCGCGGTGCCTGTCGTGCCAGCCGTCGCGCAGGTCTCCACGTTGCCGTACACGTCCGTCACGGTCTGCCCCACGGTGAAGGCCGTCGAGGCCGCCCACGTTGCCGTTGGCGTGATGAGCGGCAGCTGCGCGATGAGGCCCTTGATCTGCACAGGGAGGTTCCCCTGTGGCGGCGGGAAAAGCCTGATCTGATTCGACCAGAGCGAGAAGATGATGGGATAGCTCGTCCAGAAGACGTCGCCCCAGTCGATGCGGTCGATGTACTGCTCCGTCACCGGCTCCATCTTGTAGGTGTAGTTGCCGATCTGCGAGAGCGCGTCGGTCACCTTGATGAAGTTGGCCGGCAGCGGGTAATACCGCTGGCCGTTGATCGTGTTGAACGGGACGGTGGACGCCTCGTTCCAGGGGAAATTGTCGTACTGATACCACTCGATCGCCGAAGCGATTTCGAGCTGGATTTCAGCGGTGAGGTCCGAGCGCGAGAGCTCGTCCGCGATCCGCGCCTGCATCGCCGCGTAGCTCATCGCACCTCCGCAAAAGTGGGGGCGACTTGCGCCGCCCCCGAATCACCCACCGAGGAAACTCAATCAGGTGAAGCCGCCGAGCTGCGGATCCTCGTACATCCGCACGGCCACTCGAACGCTGCCGGCCTTGAAGGTCGCGGCCGCGGTCGTGACCTGCACCTGGATGATGTTCGAGCCGGCGTTGCCCCCTGCCATCTGCCCGGTTTCCCCGGAGCCGAGGGCGTAGATGTACCCGGTCGAACCCGCGACATCCGAGGTCTTGACCCCTCCGGTCTGCCCCACGGTGGCGCCGGTGATGAAGCGCCCCGGAGTGGTGGAGTCGCCCACCTCGAGCACGACCGTGGGCGTCGCATTCGAGTCGAGCTGATCCGTGTCGAGGATGACCGACTCCACCGAATAGCCGTTCGGCACCCGGCAGACCTGGTAGATATCCCCGACCGCGGCAGATGCCACGGCGACGGTCCCGAAGACCGTGAAGTCGGCGCCGCGCCAGTTGCCGCGCACCAGGGCGCTGTTGACCTGAGCTGAAGTGTAAGTTGCCATTGAGTTGCGCTCCGGTTAGTAGGTGCCCTGGCCGAACTGCGGCGGGAAGGTCGCGGCCGAGCTGTGCGGGGCGGCGTAGGTGGAGACCACCATCGTCCCGAAGTCCTGCGAGTTGAACACGGCCTTCTTGATCCCGAAGATCGAGCCCGCCGAGATGCCGAGCATGTTCCCGTAGTCGAACATTTCCTCGACCCAGGTGAAGGTTTCCTTCGAGTCCCCGCGCCCGAACGCGAGCGCTCCGGCCTGAGCGCCTGCCACCACAGCGCGGGCGGTATTGGCGACGTACGCACTGTTGTACACGGCGGGCGTCACGCGGTATGCCTTGTGCAGGATGCAGCCGTTGTACTCGCCCAACGCGCCGGTATAGATCGGGTTGTCGGACACCTCGCCGCCGGTTGCCGCGGCCTTCTCGATGTCGAGCCACTGGCCGGTGGACACGCTCGTGCGCATGTCCGTCACCTGGAAGGGATGCAGGAACCCGACGTACTTCTCCTCGCCCTCGACCTTGATCGGCCGGATGAGCGGGCTCGAGTCATACGCAGCTTCCACCGCGTAGTCGATCAGGTTGAGGTTGAACACGTTGGTCGAGGCGAGCGCGCCCTCGTTCGCCACCCCGCTCGGCAGGATGACACGGGTGGGCGCAAGCGGGCTGTTATTGCCCGTGTACGCCGTATTCGTCTGCATCGTGTTGCCGCACAAGTGGTTGAAGAATGCGGTATCCATCCGGTTTGCCCACCAGTCCTGGAGCCCGAGGCGGCCCTCCTCACGGAGCTCGAACGGCACGCGCTGCTGGGTCATCCGGCCGCCCACGTTCACCGCATGGCGCAGCTGGTCGATCAGGATCTTGTCGGCATAGGTGGTGAGCGCCTCTTCCTGGCCTTCCAGGACGCCGTCGCCTTGCACGCCGGCCCCGACGAGCTGCATGCGCAAACCGTAGTTGACGGTATCGCCCGCCGACTTCTCCGCGTCGTCGAGCTGCTGGATGACGTTGTTGCCGTCATCGGAGATGAAGTTGCGGAACCAGGTCTGCTGGATGGCCTCGACGAAGAGTTTCTTCGCCCAGAGCTTCACAGCCAAAGGGTCATTGCCTTGATCTTCAAACAGGCTCGCTAGACCTGCCCCGCCTTTCGGCTGCTGCACGTTCCCGTGCAGAGGAGACTATGTCATCGTCCGGTATGGGACGCCGCGCGCTTCCGGCCGCTTGGCCGTACGGGGTTTCCCCCTAGTCGTTACACCTTCCCCTTTCGGGGCTTGGCTCGGCGTTGCCGGTTCTCGGGTTTCGCCGAATTCACGCGGTTTGCAAGGTGATACTTTTATGTGGGCACACGCCGCCGTTGAGCGCTTTCCCGTGGTTGCAGTTCATGCATAACACCTGAAAGCCAGTCGGGTAATTGTGATCGCGAAGCCATTTGAAAATACCAGCGCCGCGATTGCCAATCTCTTTTCGGTGAACACTGCCGTTGTTATGGACGTGATCGAGCGTCAGAAACTTCGGCTCCGACTCTCCACAGCAAGCACACCGATACCCGCCGTAATGCATGATCGCTTTATGTCGAAGTACGCGCCAGTATTCTCGTCCTCGCGCGCGCTGCTTAGCTCGCCATGCGTCATCTTCTTTGAGGATCGCCAGCTTCGCCTGATACTGCTGCGAGCTGCGATATTTTACCTGAGCGCCGCGCATATAGGCCCTATGGCAAGATGCGCAGATTTTCCATCCTTTGGAATGCTCAAATGGTTTTCCGCACTGGCGACACTGAGCAATCATGCAGTGTCTTTTACCGTATCACCTTGGGGCTGTCAATTAACCCCAAAGTTCGTTTGCATGGTTGAAAAGCCTCAAAGGTTGAAAACGCAGCGACTGCCGAGTGCGCCCGGCTGGCGATGCGCCCGATGAGGCGGCGGCCCTTGCGACCGATGACGCTGGTGGCCCGCGAGACGCCCGTGAAGCCGGCGACGCTGGCACGCTTGACGACGGTGCCCCTCGATGCGCCCGATACGGCGGCGGCCCTTTGAGACGTGGTGAGCCTAGCGCGAGCGCCGAGGCGTGTCAAATCAGGTGATTTCTCAGGTGATATTCTCTTCCACCGGCAGCTCGCCCACCAGCGTCGGGGCGAGATTCGCCTGCGTCGTGGGGCAGTTGCAGGTGATGCGGTAGGTCGCACCATTCTGGCCGCCCTTCACCGGCTGGATCACCTGCGTTTTCGCGGTATTGAATCCCGCCGCGCCGTTCAGCACGTTCGCGGGCGCCGCATCGGTGCCGCGGACGGTGATGACCGTGATTGCGGGAGTGCCCGTGAGCGTGACGCCGGTCGGCAGGTCCTGCGTGAAATCGAACGTGAGGGGGATGAGTTCGCTCGGCGCCTTGGTCGGGAAGAGATCGGCCATGGAGGTTACTCCGAAAAAGCGTGGCAGGGCGCGCGCTATCGTAAACGATCGCGTCGGCGTGCGCGCGATGGTGAAGTTGCGCGGCAGGGATCGCTGGATGAGCCAATACGGGTCGCCCGGAATAACGCCGGCCGTACTCCCGGTGCCGATCGAGGTATCGGCCCCTTCGGTGTCGGCCGCGGACCCATCGATCGCGAGCGTGCCCGTGGCGGCGCTGGTGTCGGCGCCTTCGGTGGAAGTGCCCGTCCCGCTCAAGGCGATCGTGCCGGTTCCGGCGGAGGTATCCGGCGATTCCGTGCTCGCGCCCGTGCCCGAGAGCGCTATCGTCCCCGTGCCTGCGCTCGTGTCAGCGCTCTCGGCGCTGGTACCAGTTCCACTCAGCGCGATGGTGCCGGTGCCTGCCGAGGTGTCCGCGCTCTCAGTACTCGCGCCGGTGCCGATGTCGCCGCTTGACTGGATGATGCTGTAGAACCGCTGGCGCTTGTGGAAGACCTGCCAGGGATTCGCCGAAATGTCGGCTATTTCGGCGGGGTTCA
>JAPTUI010000661.1 GCA_028067895.1 Pseudomonadota bacterium
GTTCGTCGAGATATGCAAGCCCGTGTTGTAGTGTAGATAAGCCGTTGTATAGGGGAGATCGCGGGCGAGTTCGGCGCCGTGGTTATGCCCGTCGCGCTCCCAGCACCGATCATTGCGGCACAGCCCGTGCACCAGCACGAGCACTTTCGAGCTCGCCATTGGAATTGCGGCTGCGAGCCCCTCCCGTCCAAGGTCGAGAGGCTGACCCTCGCGGCGCAGATGCATCGTAACTGCAAGCGGATTGGCGGTCTCCGCCAGATAATCGCCCAGCACGCCATTCAGCGCCGCAATGACAGCTTCGCGCTCCGGGGAGTAATTGATATAGCCCAGCGCGGGCGTCACGGCGCCCAGTGCAAGATCGATGCCCCGGCCGACTGCACGCGTGACGCCGCGAATGCTTTCATATACCAACGAAGCAGTGCCATTCACTGATCCGCCCACGATTGCGCCGCCGAGCCGCGTCGGGGTTTTCGCTATGTTGGCATGCATCGCCTCGACGAGCGCGGTGGTGGCGGCGACCGCATCGACCACTATGCGGAACACGCCGCGAAGATCAGTAACCTGATTGCGAACTACCGTGGTCATCGACTCTCCTGAAGAGCCAGTGCCTCTCGTTAGACGCCTTCGAACCCCCGGCAGGGCTTCCGAGACGGCAGTCAATGGCACAACTGGCAAGCAGAATCATAAGTATATCTGCAGCAGATTAGGCAGCGGATCTCAGCGGCAAGGGACCCTCGCCAGGTCGCACGTCCCCAACGGCTCGTATCGGGCAGCGACATCGGTAGCATCACTGCCCGCTAATGGCCGGTTCCGGGCAGTGCCCCAATTACGCCCCCCCTCGCATTGCGCCACCACAGCGGACCGGTGAGCGCCGGTCGCGCTCTTCTCCGTTCGATCAGACAAGCCGCATCCTGATATTCTCGACAAGCCGGCGCATCACTGTTCCGCGTCCGCCGTACTCATTCACCCTCCGGTACATGGCGCGCGAGATCCATTGAGTCGTGGAGAATGCGCAGAACGTCGATCTGTCGATTGGCAGGACGGGCGTCAACACGAAAGAGCACGAAGTGCCGCCCCCTTCGACCATTGCGCGCGACATGCAAGGTGAATAGGTCTCTTCCGATCTCCGGTCGAGCCTTGGTTCCGGGCTGTTCAGGGCCAGCACTCAACGCTTGGACAGCAGCGGCAAGAGTCTCAGAATAGATCTCCGTCTGAACATCGCCAAATTGGTCAAGAGTCCACAGCAGGATGGATTCAAAATCCGACTCTGCGATCCCGGCTAGCCGCACGGTCCATGTGCCCGCTTCCGCACTCACGAGAATCGCTATCGGACTGATTTCTTCGCCAGAGCTCGATCTCGAACAGTTCCGAGGTGGCGACCAAGATCGGCCGCGCTTTCGAATGTCCGATAACGGCCATTCTCGATGTCGGTTATGCCGATACGGGCAGCCTCCCGCAAAGCTTTTACACGAGCCCTGGCGTCCTCCTCCTTGTCTTCGACCAGGCGGAGACCTTCCCGCATTACTTCGCTGGCGTTCTGATAGCGTCCCTCCCTGACGAGGCGCTCCACAAGCTCAGCCTGATGCTCTGTAAGGACGACGTTGCGCGTCGGCATGCTCGCTACCTCGAGATTGCGCTCAATTGGCATATTATGCCATGGTTGTGGGCAATCCGCGAGCGACCTTCCCGTTCATCCAGTTCCTGGACGCTATCTTTATCAGCGCGTATCAGGCTGTCTCACCGCAGCACGATTGCCGCGACAGCCTTGGCTCTGGTGCATTGACGGCAGCGTCTACGATCGGGTCTCCAAATTGGGAGACCCGAATGCCTCGAGCCGCCGTCCGCGACGCTATCAATCAATAGGGACGTCCTCCGCGCCATTCCTTGCCGATGATCGCCCCTCTGCTCTGCTACCGGGACGAGGTCGGCTTCTGGGAACGTTCCACGAGTTCGGCCAGCCGCGCATCGAAAGCGAAACTCACCGGACCCGAGATCACCCACTTCCATTGCCACTCCGGGTGGCGGGAATTGACCATCAGGTTGTACTCTCCCGGCGTGACGGCACTCGGTACCAGGAGCGCCGGGCTTCGCCGCTCATCGTACCAGCCATCTCCGATTGCCTGTGCGGTACGACAGGGCTCGTCTCCGTCCCAGCCGTGGGGTGGCACGGGTGTGCTCTCAATCGCCGCATCCGGTACGTCAACCACGTATAAGACATGCGGCTCGAGGGCATCGAAGCGCTTGTAGTGCACCAGGCGCTCGAGAATCGCAAGTGACAGGCTCTGAGCCGCATAGTCAAGATGCCGACCTGCTGTATGCCAGCGGCCATCCACCGAGAATCCGCTCAGTCCCCCGAAGGCGGCACGATTCGTCCGCCCGAACTTGCGCAGGACAATTCTCCACGCCTTCACGGCTCAGTGCTCAGACCGGCACGCCGTGCATCATAGCCCGCAGCAAGCTCTCCACCCTCTGCGCGCCGAGATCCGTTGCCAGCATCTCGAGCGGAGCGCGGCCCCCGAGACTCCGATCCGGAGCACCCAGCCACTCGGCTACCGCAGCGTCCGAGGAGAAGATCTCGCGAGCAAGACTCCGGGCACGCACAATCCTGTAGAGGCGCTCGGACTCCGCGGTCGAGAAGCGCTCATGCTTCTTTTCGCGCTCGGCCATCGTCCGCAGTACCAGCCTGAGAGCCTTGATGATGCGCGCCTTCGGCAAACCGAGGGTGGCTGCGATCTCTCCGAGCGCGCTGCTGGGCAGCCCACGCTCGAGTACCTCAATCTGCTCGCCAAGCGGGCGTTCGGTGAGAGTCAGTATGCTCATGGCAGAATTGCTCCTTGATACGTGCGAAACTGCCACGCCGGTATCATTGCGTCAAGGCCGCGAGGATGATCATCTCGTATCACGGCATATCACCGCAGCACACGATTTCAAAGGTAGCCTTGGGGGTAGTCGACGCGGGACGATCAAAAACGTCTTCTATGTCAATGGGTTACATGACAGTTCGAGTCCAACCCGAGGAGCCAATAAGATCAAATGCTTACGCCTTACAGGCGGTACGCGAGGCTCTAACCCCTACGGCAAACCTCGCTCCTGCGACTCGTACCTCGAGACTTGGTCGCTCCCACCGCCATATCGCCCGGTGGCGTCTGTGGCCGGGGGGCCGGCAGTTGCCCATGTCCGTTTGTGCGGCGACCGGCAGGAGTCGATCCGAAGCGGACGCGGTGGACGTCCGCTTCCGAGGAAGTTGCTGGCATATCTGATTAGCCTGCCATGGCCGCTTTCGACCAAGGCCGATGTTACCGAATCCTGCGGTGCTCTATACAGGCGAACCCCGCAGCGTGATATTGCCGAAGAAATCGCCCCAAAGCGAATTTCGGGCGAGCCAACACCATCGTCATTTGTGCGAAATGGTAAGCAGAATCTCCCGAGTAGAAAGCCACTCCGTGACTCACAGTTCCGGTAGTACCGGGAAGATTACAGGTAACCAGGCGTGAAGAAGCACGGTGAATCTTCAGCCCAACCGGCGTCTTCTCATGATGGCCATAGAGGTCCCGCGCCTCATCTCTGACCTCGGGGAAATAGCGCGCGGCATCAACAACCGCACATCCGGCGCAGCCTCCATCGTCTCTGTAAATGACATAGGGGCCGCCTCGCAAGCGGCCAATGTGTGGACGGAACTCGACCGCGGTGGAACCATCCGCCCCCTGCGCCGCCCTGCCGGTCCATCCCTTTGGTGCCAGCCATATCCGGTCTGCGGCCCCGTACGCTGAGACCGAGTCGATCAGCGATGCCGGCACCTGCAACGAAATTGTTTTCGGATATTTTCGATGGTCACCCGCCCCGGCACCGTAAGACGTCGGAATGACGTGCACCCTCAGGTTTGCTGCGAGCAGCGAATCGGGAGGTCCAACCCTCTTGAGTACCGTGCAACCTCTAACAGCCGTATGAACACGTTACGGAGCGGCGGTAGACACGGAGCCAATGATTGCTAGGAGCACCAATGGCAGAATCCTTCGCGCCATGCTCATTAGCACCTCCCGCGTCGAGTGGGATTCACGTGTACATGCTCCTTTGAATGTAGCAAGGCGGCACCACTAAGCCGAATGGCTGCCTTCAAACGATACATTTGGGTCGGCCCGCGGCTGCAGGCCGGGTGCTGACCACGACGGCCCTGCGCAACTACGCCTCGGAGACACGTTCCTGCAGCATAGAATCTCGCAGCCTGTCGGCCAAGTGCCGGTGTAATCGACGAGGGCGGCGAATCTCAGCGGCGAGGAATCGCAAGGGGTAGGCTGCGCTGGGGGCTCCCCCGCTCGCGGTGTTCACGCGCTGCCTCTTGGGCATCCGATGGCCACCCCGGGCAGATGGTGGGGGCTTCGATAAGCACTAATTGCAGCGAACGGACGTCTGTAGTAACGTACCTACATAGAATGCCCAGGTGCGCTACCGTGACCATCACCACAGTCTCCAGCCGCGAATTTAACCAGGACGTGACCCGCGCCAAGCGGGCCGCCGAACAGGGACCCGTGTTCATCACTGACCGCGGCAAGCCGGCACATGTGCTGCTTACCATCCAGGAGTTCCGACGCCTCACCGGCCGACACCGCAACCTCGTGGAATTGCTCTCGATGCCCGGCCTCTCTGGCATCGAAGTCGAGTTCCCGCGCTCGCGCGAGCTGCCGCGCCCGGCCGACTTCGAGTGATGTACCTGCTCGATACGAACGTTCTGTCCGAGCTACGCAAGGCAGGGGACGGCAAAGCCGATCCCAACGTCATCGCCTGGCTTTCGAGCGTTGATGCCGCGGAATTCTACGTCTCCGTCATCACCCTGATGGAACTCGAGGTGGGAATCCTGCGCGTCGAACGACGCGATGCCCCACAGGGCGAGCGGCTGCGCACCTGGATGCACACCCGTATTCTGCCCGAGTTCTCGGAGCGAACCCTGCCGATCGACCGAGCGGTGGCGCTGCGCTGTGCTCGGCTCCACGTGCCCGATCCGTGCCCGGAACGTGACGCTTATATCGCAGCGACCGCCCTGGTTCACGGCATGGCGGTCGTCACGCGTAACGTGGCCGACTTCGAGCCCGCCGGCGTCCGCCTACTCAATCCCTGGATTCCTGCTGAGACGTAATGGAACCTGCGCACCAAGGCGCAGACCGATTCGCACCGCTCCGTACTCGGCCACGGCCCCCATCCCAGCACAAGGCTGAACGCCTTCTGCTCAGCACCCTCAGCCGTTCGCAGACGTCACGCGAAGACCCTTTTGACGGACCGCTACGTAACGTTCCTCGCTTGGGATCGGCTGCGGGCGCGCTCATAGGTGTCCACCTTCATTAAAATTGAATGCCATCCTTACCGTTACTTTTACCTGCCTCTCGAGGTGAAACAGTATGAGCCATGCAGTCTCGAACAAACTCCTACGTGAATTTCTCTCCAAGGAGGGGCGCGTTCGGGTCATTGATGTTGGTCGCTCCTACACTCGCTTCTGCGAGAAGATGGGAGGGCAAACCGTCGTATTCGAGCATGATCGGCCCACGAGCGTTAATCCCTTTTCGGGGTTGCGCACAGAGGAACAGCTCGACAACATGATGCCGATGCTTCAGGACGTGGTACGTCTTTTGGCTTACCCGCTCACGCAGGAAGAAGACGCGCCGGCATTTGACTATAAGCTCATCTCACAGGCGATTCGGGAAAGCTGGCTGAAAAAGAAGGATGACACGGAACTGTCAGACGTCGCACATTGGCTTGAGCAGTTCGACGACGGGACTAACAGAGGCGAGGATCTTGCCCTTCAGCTCGAGCAGTTCACCAGCGGGCAGTACCAGAAATGGTTTTCGGGTCAGCGCACTGTCTCGTTCGACAATCCTCTGGTTGTGATCGAGCTCGACGAACTAAAGAACGACCCTCTCTTGCAGGCAGTGATCCTGCCGTTGGTGATGTATCAAATCACAACTGAGATGTATCTCTCAGACAGAGCCACGCCAAGACTTCTGCTCATAGATAACGCGGGGGGCGTCCTGAGCGGCCTGGCAAATAAACTTCTTGAAACAGCCTACGGACTAACGCGCAACCACAATGTCTACGTCGTATTCGCGAGGCCCGATGAGATAAAAGGTCGCGGATGGCTGTTCAGACTCTGCCGTCATTTCTTGCCGCAACGATTTTCCTGACCATTTGGGTGAAGCTTCCGATCGGATTGACGTACATGTTTACGGTCGGCTCCCCCTTCGGGGTGCGCGAGCAAATCCCCCGCGCCGCGGCCGGCAGGATTCCCCGTGGAACGTTTTGGCGAACCGGTAGATCTTGCTCAGTCGGATCTGGCATTTACGCACGATGACTACGCCACCGGCCAATCCTGGATCATCATTTCCGTGGCGCAGAAAGCCCGGCTGCTAGGACGCAGCGCGATGAATCCGCCAAACCCGCTAAAAACGATCGGCCTGCTCGCCTACGACGACATGCAGGCGCTGGACCTGACCGGCCCGCTGGACGTGTTCGGCGCGGCCAATGCACTTGCCTCGGGAATGCCGCCATACGGCCTTCACGTCATCGGCGTGCACACCGGCACCGTGCGCACCGAGAATGGCCTGGTGGTGGTTCCTGCATGCAGCATCAATGAGACGCCGCCGCTCGATACGCTGCTGATCCCGGGTGGCATCGGCAGTCGCATCGGCAATACCGATCCACAATTGCTTGCCTGGTTGCGCCTGCAGGCCAAAAGCGCGCGCCGTGTGGTTTCGGTGTGCACCGGCGCCTACCTGCTCGCAGCTGCAGGTCTGCTCGCCGGCCGTCGCGTTGCCACACACTGGCAATATGCAGAGGACCTGGCGCGCCGTTTCCCGGCCATCCATGTCGAACCGGAGAAATTGTTCCTGCGCGACGGCCGCTTTGCGACCTCAGGTGGCCTGACTGCCGGCATCGATTTGGCACTGGCCGTGGTCGAGGAAGACCTCGGCGCAGCGATGTCACTCGCGGTCGCGCGCTATCTGGTGATGTACGTGACCCGGCCGGGCAACCAGACGCAGTTTTCGGCGCCGCTGGCAGCACAGGCACAGGCCACCGGTCGCATGAGCATATTGGTGGACTGGCTGCTGGCGCACCTGAAGGATGAAATCACCAGCGAACGCATGGCCGAGCAGGTGTCGATGAGCCCGCGTCATTTCCGTCGCGTATTCGCTGACACCTTTGACACGAGTCCGGCACGATTCGTTGAACACTTGCGCCTGGAACAGGCTTGTTTGCACCTGACCCGCGACAAGTCCTCCATAGACCGTATTGCTGCCAGTGTCGGCTTCCGAAGTGCGGATGTGTTCCGCCGTGCCTTCCGAGCTCGCTATGGCGCCACACCCAGCGAGTACCGGGCGCGGTTCGCTCGCTGATTTTGTGGCCGGAATCGCCGGCATTGTGTCCGCCGCACCAACTCAGTCAATGCGAGGGTGTGCTTCCCCACGGCGGTCGGAACCTCACCATGAAGCCCGTCTTGCTCGCCGCGCTACTGGCGATGCTGCCCATGCTCGCTCATGCGGAACCCAAACCCGTGAACCCGCGTCCGATCAAGGTGGCGTTTGCCATCAGCCCACACGTCAACGTCATGGACGTTGCCGGCTCGTGGGAAGTCTTCGCCGGTACCTCGATCAAGAACAACCAAGGCAAGGATACTTCGCCTTACGAGCTCTATACCATCGCGGCCAGCACCGCACCGTTGCACAGCGAGGGGGCCAACCACCCCGGACTGACGATCACCCCGGATTACGATTTCGCCCATGCGCCCACGCCGGACATCGTGGTAGTGCCCGCGCAGATCGGTGGCAAGGAATTGCAGGCGTGGCTCAGGAGGATTCACGCACGCCACATCACCATCATGTCGGTATGCACCGGAGCCTTTCAGCTCGCGTATGCGGGCTTGTTGAACGGCAAGCAAGCCACCACCCACCACTGGTATTTCGGTGACTTCGCGCGTGAGTTTCCCGACGTGAAACTGGTCAAGAGAGTTCGCAACGTGCAGGGCGACCCGGTGATCTTCACCGCTGGAGGACTGACGTCGGGTATCGATCTGGCTTTGCACATGGTGGCCGACCGGTTTGGCCAGGAGGTCGCCCAGCAGACCGCAGATTTCATGGAATATCTCGGCACGGGCTCGAAAACCGACCGCGGCATCTCGCCGATGGCCATGCCGGTCACCCGGCAGGACTGGGCAGGCGCGATTGGCGGCGTGACCGAGGTCGTGCTGCATAGAATCACCTACGGGGCCAGCCCAACTTACACCCTCGACATGCCATCGCGAGGGGGCAAGGGTGCGCCCGTGACTCCCAGCCAACAGGGCAAAGAAGTGCGCCTCGCCGTCGCGATTTCGGGACAACCGGCGACAATTTCCGGTCGCGTCGATGCCGCACACGAAACCTTGACCAGCACCATCACCCAGAACGGCAAGTCGAAGCCATTGACCTTCAAGCCGGTTCACCCGGCGGACCGAGCCACCACGGAGACACATTGATCATGAAACGGCTTCGATACCTGATGCTCGCCCTTGTGCTGGTCACCTCGGCGGCCAACGCCGTCGTCATCCGCAGTGGTGTTCCTGACTCGAAATATCGGGTTGCGGACGGCGCATTGCCGGCGCTCGCAGACCTGCCATTCGAGGGCCACGGCACCCTGATCGCGAAGCGCTGGGTTCTCACGGCTGCACACGCCGTGCAGATGATGATCGCGATGCCTGAACACCGTTACGTGATCATCGCCGGCAAGCGCATAGCGGTCACGTACATCATCGTCTACCCGGATTTCCCGAAGAGTTGGGCGCAGTGGAACCAACTGCTCAAGAACATGAAGACGGAGAACCCGTCAGCGTGGATGGTTCGCTTTGCGTCGTATCGGGCCACCATGCACGACATCGCCTTGCTGAATTTGTCCAAACCGCTCGAGGACGTCAAACCCGTGAAGCTCTATCTTCGCTCTGACGAACGCCGGCGCGTCGTGGAGATCTTCGGCAAAGGGGCAACCGGAACCAGTCTGACCGGAGCCGCCGCGGACGCCCCCCATTGAACCGAGCTGCGTCGTGCGTACAACCGAATCACGGCCGCCCAAAACCAGTGGCTCTACTACCGGTTCGATTGCGGCAAGACTGCTCTGCCGTTGGAGGGTATGACGGCTAGTGGCGACAGCGGCGGGCCCGTCCTGATCAAGGATCACGGCACGTGGAAGCTGGCTGGCCTCGCCCAAGGCCTGGACGGAACGAAGTCGGACTTGCTGGCCATGCGCACTGGAACCTTCCACATGGGGCTCTGCGGACAGGTTGCGTCCGCAACACGCGTTTCCTTTTATAGGTCTTGGATCGAAAACACCATCAAGAGCCAGTGATCCTTTGGCTTCTTCTCGCAGCCGCTGTGCAAGGCCTCCTCGAGCGCAACCGCCTCAGCCCCGTTGCGGACCAGCACACACACCAGCCGATCCGTCGCCTCGGACGTGAGCGCGTTGATCAGCGCAGCGGAATCGTCCTGCTCGACGCGCTGAACCGCGCGAAGCACCGTGCGATGGTACGGCCCGGCTCATGGGGCACCTCCTGTGCGCTCCGGCGAACAGAGTTCCGGACGCCCCACCTCCCATCGCCTTCGAACCGCCCCGATGCGACGCGTCACCGACGCCGCCCCGCACACCCTAAACAATTGACCCCCGACGCCTCCTGTCTCGCCCTTCCGCGTCTCAAGTCCATACGTCCTCGTTCCGTGTTGCTGTTACTTCTCCCGAACTCGCGCCGGCTTCCGTCCCGCGCGTCTCTTCGCAGCGGACGGTCCCGGGGATTCATTGGCTTCAGACGCACCGTCCTGGGACAGCGCCTCTTCGATGACGTACACCCCCAACCCAAGACGCATCGCAGGTCTTGCGGCGCGTGCCGCGTGAGCGGGGTCGTTCAAACTCTTCTCCAACGCAGTCGTTCTCGCCTCGAGCGAGCGCTCGATCTCGCGAATCACGATGGGCGCATGGCTCGGATCGAACTGGGCATTCACCACCTGGCGCGCAAAGCGCGACCGGCCCGGGTGATGCAAGTTCTCTAGCAGCGTCGTGCATTGACCCCGCAACTGCTCACCGACCGCCTCCACCCCCGCCGGATCCCACTGCACCCTCGCACAACTGCGGCTCCGGGCCTGCAATCGTCCGGCCGGCAGCCGCCGAACGGCTCCCACCCGCAGCAGTTCATCCAGGATGGGGGCGGAGCGCTTCTCACCGCTGTAGCGCTCGCAGAGCCGCGTGAAGGAACGCCGCGCCCCTCGTAAGGGCAATACCGCGGGCTCGCCCGCGGCTGAGAGAAACTGTGAGTCCGTCCACCAGGCCGAGAGCACCCGCTCGGCCCGTTGACGCCCAGGTCAGAACGTCCCGGGCGGCGATCTCCAGCTTACGCCTGCGTTCTCTTGGGGACCGCTGTGAATCAGCTCCGGGGCGCGTGCCCGCCGGGAAACAGGTACCGGCAGTCGATCAGCGCCCCACCCCTGCGCTATCCGTTCGCTGGACAGCCCATATATGTCGTTTTAGCTAGCTCTTTTGAGTAGAGATAAATTTGATATTGTCAATGGCTGTATATATGCGATTATATATATGTGTTGGCCATTTAAATGAAATCGCATATAAAATCTGTCCGGATGGACCGCCTACCCGAGGCCATAAGACGGGAGCTGAAGGCCGCCCGGCTTCGCCGTGGCTGGAGCCAGGCGCAAGTCGGACAGCAAGCAGGCCTTCCACAGACCCATATCTCCGGCATCGAAACCGGCCGCATCGTGCCACGCTTCGATACCTTGCTCGATCTGGTGCGGGTGCTCGGCATGGATTTGGTTCTCGTGCCGCAGTCCCTCGTTCCTGCTGTCACCGCCCTAGTGCGTGACGGCCACATGGACAAAACCGACGAGCGCCCGCTCTATGCTGCTGACGACGATCAGGATGGTGACGCATCATGACCAGCGCCACCAGACAGCCGGTCGCGCTCGCCGTCCTCCTCCACGGCAAACGGATCGGCGTCATCAATCGCCTGCCCGGTGACAGGTATCTCTTTGCCTTCGACGAGGCCTATGTCGAGGACACCAACCGCCCGACGCTAAGCCTGTCCTATAAGGGCGCATCTGGGTTGGTGACGACGGTCAAACCGACAGCGATGCGCCTGCCGACCTTTTTTTCCAATCTGCTGCCGGAAGGCGCCTTGCGCGACTACCTCGCGGCTAGAGCAGGCGTGATGCCCGGACGGGAGTTCATCCTCCTCTGGCAGTTGGGCGCCGATCTGCCCGGCGCCGTCACGGTCGAACCGCTCGACGACAACTGGGCGGCGGAGCCGGAGGTCGAGAAAGAGAGCGGTACGGATAGTGCCCCTGCGGTGCTGAAATTCTCGCTGGCAGGCGTGCAGATGAAGTTCTCCGCCCTTGTGAACGGCAAGGGACATCTGACGATACCGGCCAGCGGTATCGGCGGTTCCTG
>JAPTUI010000524.1 GCA_028067895.1 Pseudomonadota bacterium
TCCGATCTAGCCGTGTATCACAACGTAAATCGCCAGCACCAGCAGCACAAGAGCCCCTACGGAGCCGATCAAACGAAAGCTGAAGACGTACGAAGCGCCCATCAATTTCCTACTGAATCGCAACATGCGGCTATCCTTTTCATGAAAACGCTCCAATTTAATCAGCTGCCGATCCCTTATCTCTCGAGCCCAGATCGCGTGATACGCGGAGATCGCTGAGAACGCCAACAGCACAACGACAATGACTATCTTCCTCATGATGACCTCGTGCGTGTCACCAATGCCAAGAGCTTACCGAACCCACTTCCCATGTGTAACCTCCATACACTGATGCGCCCGGGCTCGACAGACCTCCGCTCTCCGAGGTGCCAGAACTATTGCCGTAAAAGCCAAGCCCGAGGCCCCCGTATCCCACTTGTGCACCACCGCCCCAACTTGACAGCATTCCGCTCAGTTGAGATTGAGATGGCGTGCTCGAGCTATTCATCCAACCAGCCATGCCGCTCGCGCCTTTTGCTGACGGCAAACCAGCCACTCCGTTGACGGAGACATACACATCGCCGTATCTGTCAATCGTGAATGTAAGCCCTATTCCCAGGAAGGGTCCCGTGAATTCGTTCTCGAAGGGAAATGAGAAACTGATATGCGCGAAATCTGGCAACCGCGTTGCCGTGACTGTTACGGGTTGCAACGTTGTCTTTGGCGGATTACTTTGCGGCGCGAGGTGAGGACCTGATATGCCGGTTGGCGCTCCAACACCACCGCCACCTCCTCCGGACGAGGGTACTCCTTGAGTCCCGTTGATAACGACAGGCCGGAGCGCGCCACCACCGCCCCCATTTCCACCCCCACCGCCGTCAACGCCAGCGCCGCCTCCAGTAGAACTCCCGCCCTTTCCGGAAGACGTCTTGTCCTTCTTACGGAACCCCGTCGGATCGGTATAAGTCAGTGGATTGTTCCCTGTGTAACTGTAGGGATTAAAGCTCTGCGGGTCGAAGGGATTAGGCATCGTCGGATCCGCTGACATGAAGCGCCCGATGACCGCGTCCTCGACTCTCCCGACCATGTCATTGAGCCCCATCTGCTCGCCCAGCGCGCGCTGGAAAGTGTATCCATGCTGCGTGATGCCCGCGCTCGTAGCCAGGTCCGCGCTCGATGCGGCACCGGACCAGGTGGTCGGATTTCTCCTCGCGCCGTATGCCGTGAAGCTCTCGTCCAGGAGCACCTGCCCGCTGGAATTCGTGATCGCATCGATGCTGCCCTGCGCACCGGTCTGGAAGTACTCGAGGTTCTCTCCGGAGCCGTTTATCGTATCCACGGCGACCGGATCGGTGCCGGCGTAGATGTAATTGCGGTAGGCAATGCCGCTGCCGGAATTCACCATGTCCATGAGGCTGCCGAAGCGGTAGGTCTCCGTTGTCCCCGAGGCATTCTGAGTCGTCTCGAGCCACGGGTTGCGATTCGGCCCATAGTTGAATGTGACGCTCTCTCCGCTGGCCGCATCGGTGATCGAACTCGGATAATTGTAGCTCGTCCAGGTGATCGGATTGCCCATCCACGAGGTCATATTGCCATTGGCATCATACGCGTACTCGTTCGCGGTGCTGCCCGCCTCGATCACCTGATGCTTGCGGACCGAGTCGTACGTCCAGGTTGCTCCGTTTGCCACGTCGCTGCGCGAGGTGATGTTCCCCATCGCGTCATACGTCATGGTCAGATTGCGCGTTCCATTCAGCGTCGAGTAGCTGAGCCGGTTATCACCATCGTAATAGAAGTTCTCCGTCAGCCCGAGCGTATTGTTCTGCCGCTCGGTGAGATTCCCATCGGGGTCGTACAGATAGCTCTCGTTCTGAACGGCCGTACCGCCCCCGGCCCCAGACTGCACCGCCGTGAGCAGGTGCGTCACCGCATCATACGTCCGGGTGGTCACTATCCCGTTGCCGAGCGTGTCCTGGGTAATCTGGCCATCCGGGTTCATGCTGTCCGCCGTCCAGACGGTCACGTTCGGTGAGGCCAGGGTGTCGGTGATCGACTGCAGATACCCGTACGCATAGCCGTACTGCAGCGTCAACGCTTCGCCATTCACCGTCGTCGCGGGATACGTCAAGCTGTTGAGCAGCCCCGTGGTCGCGCTGTACTGCCACGTATACGTATACGATCCCATCGATGGCAGATTGATCGTGCGCGTACTCAGCCGGCCGTCCGAATCGTAGGTCCACTGCTCGGATTCCCCGCTTGTCGGCGTGCAGCCGGTGGGATTGGCCCCGGTGCCCGTGCACACCGCAGCGAGACGCCCCACGTTGTACGCCGCAGGCGTTGTGCCCCACGTCCATTGCGTGAAAAAATCCGGCTCCGAGCGGGTCAACGGTTGCGAAAGTGCATTATACGTCTGCGCAAACTGCTGCCCCTTCGCATCCGTCCACGCCGTGCGCTCCCCCAGGGCATCCACGGTAAAGCCCCAGGCGCCCCGATCCATCGACGTCTCCCCGATCAGGAACGGCCGGATTCCATCGGCATACGTTCCCGTCCAGAGCGTATTCCCCTCGTTGTCCGTGACGTCGTTTCGGTCTCCCGCCGCGTCATACCCGAACGTAATTGCGTAGCCGAGGTCATCGCTCGTTCGGCGCAGCCACCCCGTCGGATCCCAGTCCAGGGTACGCGATTCCCCATCGGGGTTCGTAACGACCTCGCTCAACCCGTTGTACTGATACGACCAGGTCGCCGGCGTGCCGTCAGACGCGCTCGTCGGTCGTTGCATCCCCGTGACGCGGTTCAAGAGGTCGTACGAATAGCTCACCGCGCCCACCGTGCCCCCACCGTACGGTATCTCCTGCGAAACCACCCGGCCGAGCGAGTCGTAGTCCCGTTGCATGACGGTCGCCATTGCGCCATTGAGTAGATCCGTCTGCTCGAGATACGGCCGGTTCTCCATATCGAACTCTTCGGTCGTGGTACGAATGACGTTGCCCGAGATGTCGTGCGCCTCTTCCGTGACCAGCATCCTCGCCTTCGGGTCCGCTCCGCCGTAAAGGGTATATCCCCAGGTGGTGTACGTACCATCGGGCCGCGTCTCCTGGGTCACCCGACAGAACCCATCCCCGTACTGCCAGCTCGTCGTATCCCCATTGGGGTCGGTCATGCTGCTGACACGTCCGCACCCAAAGTCGTAATTGAACGTGCTCGTCTCATCGAGCGCATCGGTGATCGACATCGGGAACTGCCCCGTCGCGCCCCAGCTGACGCTGCTCGTGCGCGCCGCCATGCCGTTCCCGGTGACCGTCTCGGAATCAATGTTCCCGAAACTGTCGTACCCGAGGCTCTCGGTGACCTGATACGCGCTGCCCGGCTGCTGCACGATCTGCGTGTAGTGGCAACTACTGGTATCCGGAGTGTAACTCGTGTCCTCGGTCACCGCCGGGCTGTCCGACAACGAGTCCGAATAACTGACCTCGCTTTGCGTCAGCAGTCGCAGGCACCACGTGCTCGTATTCGCATCGGGTGTATTCGTGACCGCTGTTGTCCAGGACTGCCCATAATCCGGTGATCCGCCGTCCTCGTCGCTGACCGTGGTGGAAATCGAGGTCGGATTGCCGTAGCTGTCGTATGAGTAGCTCGTGGTTGTGCTGCTCGTCAGTGCACCATTCTCAGAGCCTCCCACGGCGTATCGCTTCAGTGTGGACGCCGAGACATGGGGGAAGTAGCGCTGGCTGCCCGCCGTCGAGGAGAGCGTGGTATCCGCAACGGTATTGGAAATGCTCGAGACCGTCTGACCGCTTGCGGAGCCTTCGGTGACGGTCCTCGAGAGCAGCATCCCGGTGAACGGAAAGGTGGTGTCGAAGGTACGCTGCGTGTAGAGCTGATTGCGCGAATCGTAGACCGAATCGCTCTCAAACCCCATAAACCCCAAGCCCTGCCGGTTCATCCACGCGCCGCTGTAGTAATGGGTGCGCTGATACGTGCCGTTCGGCGGGTTGGACGGATCGCTGTACGTGACCTGACTGACGACATTCAGCGGCCCGGCGTAATTCTCATACGGAAATTGCGCATCGCTCGTCGGCGTAAAGGTCGAGCCGGAGCCCTGGGCGAGCGTGACGTAGGCGGGCTTGATCGTATTGCCGTAGCCATCGGTGATGGCAGTCAGAAGATCTGCGCTGCCGTTGTGAAGATAATATTGAACAGGTTCAGGTGATGTGCTTTCGTCCCAAACTCCAAGAGATTCGAGTCCCGACCCGGTTGGGTCGAATGCGAAATACACATCATTTGCGCTGTACGGTATTGATGTGGAGATGAGGCTCGAGAGACCCGTGCCGGTCGACTCGTAGACTCCAATTGACCCGCCGTTGTCGACAAGGATGTCGGTTCGGCCGTCTTCATTCCAGTCCATCGCTCCGACGATATCCGATGAGGGTACCGTCACCGTGGTTGCCGGCGTTCCGTTGCAGCCCGAGACGTAGATGACGCTGTTAAAGAGATAGTCCGTGCACGCATCCGAGTTGAAGTTGAGGAAGGCGATGGCCGGGAAGCCCATCGTGTTCGCCGTCGCGATGTTCGTGACTGTGAAGCCACTTCCCGTCGAGATCAGCTCCTCGGCATAATCATCGTAATGGTCCTGACATACGCCTCTGAATGTTATGCAGTACGTCGTCTGGTATACAAACGCCAGATCGCTGCGGCCGTCCCCATTGAAGTCGAGACGACTGACATCGCCAGTCTGCCCTTCCGCGGTACTCTGCAGGTTCGTATAGAGCGCCTGGGTATTTGCGGGAACCGACAGGCTGTACCACTGCGCATTGCTCGAGGAGAACGAGACGGTGGACCCTGAGCTGGTATTGAGGCGCACGTCGATCGTCACATACTGCGGAATACCCGTGCCGGGGCTGTAATTCATCTCGACCAGGTCGGGCAGTCCGTCGCCCGTGAGATCGGCCAGCACGTACTGCACCGCACTTTGATAGGCAAGTCCCGTTGATTGACCCACGAAGGCACTACCGTTCCACTGGTAGTAGTACCAAACTCCGTTGTTCACCGCGAGAATGCCGTCCTTGCCATTGCCCAGCAGATCACCATAGAGAGCAGTGACCGTGCCATTCGCTTCACATGGAATCCCGGTACTGACCGGCGTTCCGTACCCACTCGAAGAAGCGAAGGCGACTTCAACAGTAAGACTCGGCGCCGCACTGCAGAACGCCAGATCGTCACTGCCGTCGCCGGTGAAATCGTAATTCCAGACCAGATTGACCGGTGCGCTCCCGAGCGCACCGGTCGCATTCGTCTCAACGCCAGGCGAGGGATCTTGGTAGGAGAATGTGGTCGGCGCCAGGCAGTTTGTCTGCGCCGCGTCGGCACATTCCTGAACTTGCGTCAATTCCTCCCGCGTCGTCGTCGCAGATTGCTGATAGGTCAGCGCGTACTTGCGAATCGTAGTGCCTTGGTAATCGACCGTGATCGCCTGAAGGAGGTTGGTATTCGAGACACTCGTGCCTGCCACATAGCCGTACGTCGAGCTCGCCGCGGCATTCGTCCCGTAGGTGAACTGGATCGTGTACGCATAAGTGCTCGCGCCAGAGCTGATTGGCGTCCACGAAATGGTGCTCGGAACGGCCGAGCCGGTGCCATCGGTGTACGCGAAGGTCATCGTATTGCCCGACGGATCGGTGACCTTGTCCAGGTACCACTGCATCGCCGTGCTTGTGCCGCTGGCGAGGACCTGCGAGCCGCCCCCGTTCCCGTACTCGTACTGCGTCCCGTGCGGTCCTTGTACGATAAAGTAGGCTGGGCCATTGCCAGCGGTCCCGTAGGCCGTGACCTGTTCGAAATTGGCAATCTCGGTCTGATAGGTGGAGCCTGCCGCGCCGTACGAGCCGCTGGTGAGCTCCAGTTGCTCACCGTCCAGGCAGAACGCATCACTCGTCGTGAGCGCAACCGGCGCGGGAGTCCCATTCTGAGCGGTGGTGCGATTGCATCGGGAAATGGAGCTGATCCCGGCGAGTGACCATCCGATGCCCATATCGCCGCTGCCGCTCTGGCTGTCGTAGGCGAGCGCGATGTGCGGCTCGAGACTCTTCGGCCCGTGCGGCACCCAGATCGGAATATTATACGTTGCCGCTCCGTCCCGATTGACATGGAAAGTCGCGGGCGTGCGCCCGACGTTGGCATGAGCCAGGAGAGGCACCAGGAAGCCGATCGCGAGCACACCCAGCCCCCGGCCGAGACGTCTGGGGTCACAGGGAGCGCGGGAGGAGCGGTTGAATGCCGCGGACCCGCGTCGCAGGAGTTCCCGGGCGAGGGATCGCATGATCTGATCCCGCTGAGCGCTCGGTACGTATCCGTTCTCGAGTGCCTGAAGATCCGTTCTCATCAACGCCCCCCCTCGTTATCGGACGCACGCTCTCGCGTCTCGTGCAGTCAGTGCTTCCTCACGACGTGAACCCGCGATCCAGTGATGTCGAGTTCGATCACTGCGTCTTTTCCGAACCGCGCCACCGCCGGCTGCCTCAGGGCGCGGATCCTCGTCAGCGCAACGACAGTTGCCCTCTGCTCTCGGACCACAGGGGCCGCAGCCGGCTGAAACTGTCCGCTCGGCGCCTCTTGCGTATATCCCGTTGACCGAAAGACGAGCACGACGTGAGAAGTGAATACCGCCGGATTCGGCGGTGCGGATAAAGGAGAGGCATCCTCGATCGCGCGAACGAGCGACTCCTGCCATTGCACCGTGCCATTACAGCGTTGCAGCGTGATGTCGCCGACTGCACCGCTGCGGCCCTGATCGATTCGGACTTGGCAGCGGAACAGATCACCGCCGATTGCCGACCGGGGCCGCAGCCACGCACGCTCGATTCGAGCTTGGATCTGGCCGAGGTAACGACCGTAGAGTACGGCGAGCCCGGGCTGACCTGCCACCGGATCGGCATGCGCCGTGGTTCGGCGATGGGCGTGCGAACGACTACGTGCCCCAAAATCAATCGGGCGCAACGCCGGTGCAGACAGCGGCGGCTCGCGCAGAAACGGGCGGACGGAGGCTACTTCCAGAATGACGCCATGAATGACACTCACCGCGCCCAGCCGGCGCTGAGGCACAGCGCTTTGCGCATCGCCCACCAGCAGAGGCGCAATCGCGAGCGCATGCGCCGCAATCACCACCGCCCCCACCAGGACGTTTCGTACCGCCCGGTCATCGGGCCAGAAAGCCGCAACCCGGCTTCGAACGTCCAGGTACGAGCGAGAACAGCTTCTTGCGCGCCGGCTTGCCACCGGCATTTCCGCACGCAGCGCGCGATGCCGAACCTCCCCTTTCGACACGATCCATAGTCTCGCATCACCGTTATTGTGGCCACAGGCTAACTCTGCCGCACTCGCGGCGCAAGACCCGAGAGTAAGACCGGCCGGATACAGCGACTCGATTTCCCAAGGCAAAAGAAAGAGATCCGGCAAGGGCCGGGGCTGTGTGAAAACTCCGGCCTGCGATTTTGCGCATGTCAATGTCAGCTTCATGCGGGCAATATCATGTGAATTTTCGGCTCTGGAACGTCTGATATCGCCAATTGGCGATGCGATTCTCACGTTTTCACACAGCCTCGGCCGGAAGGGGTCGCGTATCTAGGGGCTCAGGTGAGCTTCAGGACAGGTGGAGGCTTGGCGACCAACCGTGACAATCCCCGCCCGTAGTGCCTTTACTACCCCACTCTCGCCGCACCGAACTTCGCATAGCCGCTTCAGCAACCGAGATCAGGTCAATACCCTCGCCAGGGAACAAGACTACTCCACCCTCATTCGGCACCGGTGATTTCGCTTTGGGAGCACTCATCGCCGACTCTTCCGACGTAACAGATCTGGACCGTGGTTCCGAAAGCGTGGCCACGCCCAGGACCTGCGCCGTGCTACCAAGCGCATGCCTGCAATACCTCTCGCCGCGCGCGCTCGGATGGTTCTCAGGGCGGCGTGGAATCCGCACAGCGCAGCGCGAGACTACCTGCCGAAGTCGTCCTGCGGACTGCAATCCTGCTCATCCTCCTGATCCTGCTCAGCGTCGCTCTGCATCATCGCTCGGTCCTGCTGTCTCGCCTCCGTGATGGACTGAGGCACGCGCCCTCCGGCGTCCTCGCAATCGCGCATCGTGTGCCATGCATTGAGCAGTCCGTCTCCCGGGTGCTCACTCTTGCGGCCGGCCTGCACGGCCTCCTCGAGCCATGCCGTTCGCTCGTGTCCGCCCATGCGCTGCCACCAGGCCATCAGGTCCCGATGCGACGGGTGGGGACGCTCGATGCGCGGAACTCTCGCGGGAACTGCATGCGTGCCAGCGGCCTGCGCTCCTCTTGCCATTCGGGTCTGCTCGTCCATGACGATCCGCGCCAAATCCGCATCCACGACACGGATACCCTCACGCGTCGCGCGGCGCGCCATCCGCCCCCGAAACTCCCCACTCCCCGTGAGCGAGACTGCCCCGCCGAAGCGCGCGGCGGCGATCCTGAGCGCAGCAGCCTCCGCCGCCTCGTCGTGCTGGACCAATTCAACACGCGTGCGCGTCGCCGTGAAAACCTCGCGACCGGCCCGGTCCCGATATCGCCTGCACCGCGCCACTGCGTCCCACTCATAGTGCAGACCGCAGGCCCGCGCCGCCGCGATCTCCGCACTGCGGTAACCTGAGATCAGTCCGCCCGTGCTCGCAATGCCCTCGCGCATGCGCTCTCGTGCGGCCTGCACGTGACGCTCGCGCGTACACTTGGCCCGTACGCGCTGCGCTGTGCGGCGCTCGGCCTGAAGCTCGAGGTGCGCAAGCTTGAGCGCCGAGTAGTGCTGCTGCGCGTGCGGCTTCGGGCGCCCGATGCGGGCCTCGCGCTCATTCTCAGTGATCCACGCCGCGCGCAGGGACCTGTACCCTTCATCGACCGGGATGCCTCGCCCTCGCGCGTGCGACTCGAGGGCCCGGCGCGAACGCTCAATCTCCTCCGGAGTGATCTTCTCCGGGTGCGCCGCCTCGGCCGCCTGGGCATCGGCACCCGCGCGCTCGAGCGCTCGCGTCACCAGAGCGCTGTGAGACTTCGTGTCCTGCGCTTTTCGCCACGCCTCGCGTGCCGCCTTCTCCAACGCCGCCGCGCGATGCTCGAGGGCCTCATAGTCGGTTCGGTCTCGCTGCGCTCGCTGGACCTGGTCCAGAGCCTCGCGGAATACCCGCTGGCGATTGTCCGGCTCCGTGTGATCGACGGATGACGGCACACCCGCCGCGGCAGCGAGGTCCCGCGAGCACTCGAGCAGCTCAGCCTCGAGTACATCGATCCGGGCTTGCAGCTTCACCCGTTCGCGTTGCCGCTCGCGCCCGGCCTCCTGCATCATCGCGCGGAATTCGCGATGATTGATGTGCCCGCGCGGCGGCAATCCGGCGCGCCGCGCGGTTTCGCGCTCTGCCGCCACCCGCGCCCGACGGCCTGCCGCGCTCTCGCCCGTCACGAGCCGACAGGTCATGTCTTGCACCCGACGCATCGTCTCGCGGTCGAGCTCGATCACGCTCACCCGTGCCGGAATGCGGCGCTCTCCGGTCCGGGTCTGAATCACGTGCGCCTCGCGCTCGCGCATGCGATCCACCAGCACATGCGCGTGGGGATTGAGGCACATCTCCCCGGTCAGCTCCTCGATATGGCCTTCATCGAAGTGCAGCGCACACTGTAGAACCTCGTGCCCCGTCAGCATCTCATACCCCTGACACCACTCGAGCATGGTCTGCGTCAGCCGATCGCGGTATGCATCGACGCTATCTCCTGGATCGCGCAGCGGCAGCACCACGACGCCCGACCAAAACGGGGAGAACGCCTTCGCCCGTTTCGCCCGCTCCGAACACTGCGCGAGCCGCGCCATGTAGCGCTCGTGCAGGCCCGGATCGTTGCGCACCAGCACCGACGCGAGAATCTCTCCGCTCGAGTCCCGCAACCGATGCTCCGGCGGCAGGAGATACCGTGGCTCCCTCCCTTCGCGGCGGTTGTGCCGATCCTCGTGCCGCAAGTTCTTCACCGCTTTGAAATTGACGCTGGTGCCTCTCGCCATACGTGCCTCTCCGTGACTTGTCACGCCATTCCGCCCTGCGGGCCGCACACCCACTGCGTGGAGCGCGCACTGCAGGCCGCACAATCCACGGTGCGGCACAGGGCTTGCCCTGCCGCCGTCGC
The DNA here is from genome assembly GCA_028067895.1 of Pseudomonadota bacterium. Classification (GTDB taxonomy): domain Bacteria; phylum Pseudomonadota; class Gammaproteobacteria; order Steroidobacterales; family Steroidobacteraceae; genus 13-2-20CM-66-19. The sequence continues at coordinate 10,158 of JAPTUI010000524.1, forward strand.
TCCTCGCACCACATGCTCCGGCGCAGCCGGTGTCCGCAAGACGCGCCGTCTGCAAGACCGCTAGAGGACATGGCCCGGCCATGTCCTTAATGCGCATTAAGGACGTAGCGCGGCTACGTCCCATGCTTACTCCGCTGCGCGGGCCCCTCTCGGCTGCCGCTCGGGGTGCGAAGGGGGGGCGACAAGTCGCGGGTGTGGGGTGGAGACAAGTCTCGGCCCGGTCAGGACAAGAACGGTGGGGCGTGCGAGAGAGAGGGCCCACGCGGGGGAATAAGGGAGAACGGTCCGCATCGTGCGGACCGAGATGGAGAATCACTATGACCCGCAAATCCAATCCCCCTCGTGAAATCGATCCGCTTAATTCCGCACTCCTCGCAGCGGTACGTTCGAAGCCACCCGGAAATCTGCCGCCGGCGCGCGTGCTGTATGCGATCCGCAAGCTCGTCACGGATGGATACACTGACGAGGAAATCGCAGCCGGACTCGCCAGCGCACACATCATGGTCGCCGCCACCGAACTCGCCGCAGCCCTCAAGTCCGTGCGCGAGAATCGTGCGGCTCGAGCGGCGGAACGGGCAGCTCGCAAGAGCGCGCAACCGAACGCGTCCGGGCACGCGGACCCGGGCGCTGCGGGATTGGGCCCGAGCGCGCCGGCTGCGCAGCGGGTCAGCGTGCGATTCGGGATGAGACCCGCCAGCACCCGGCCGCTGCGCGATGCTGGCCTCGACTACGCGGACGGCCTGTGGAGCGGCGAGGTCGTCTCGGTCAAAATGGAGGCGCTGCGGCAATTTGTGGCCGAACACGGCGGCACGCTCGAGACGGCGTGAGCGCGCGAGCGCCCGGCGGCCCAGGAGGGGCCGCCGGGCGCGAATCTTCATCCCGATGCGGACGCCGCTCCCGTCATTACCCGATAGCAGCGTGTCTTGGTGTGGCTATCGCGCCCGGCATCGCCGATCTGCAGGCCGTCCACCACCTGCCCCACTCGTTCGGCAAGATAGTTGCCGACGCGCAGCGCGTTGAGCCGTCCGGCGCCGTCCGAACCAATACCGAGCAGCGCTTCTCGCAACGGCATACCTTCTTTTTGCGCTGCGGCTCGCATCAACGCCGCGACGGTCACCCCGCGTTCGCCACACGTTGCCGTCCAGGCGGCAAGCAGCAGGCGCAGCGCCTCACGCTCGGGGTCTGCATC
>JAPTUI010000440.1 GCA_028067895.1 Pseudomonadota bacterium
GTCGATGAGGTGCTCGCGGTGGGCGATGCCGGATTTCAAAAGAAATGCATTGCCACCATGTCCGATCTGCGCAGCGGCGGGCGCACGGTGCTGTTCGTCTCGCACAACATGGCGGCGGTCGAGAACCTGTGTTCGCGCGGCATCTGGATCGACAAGGGCCAGATCCGTATGGACGACGTCGCCAAGGACGTCATTCGCGCATATCTGGCGAGCTATTCGGGGGAAGACTCCGCGGCCAAGGTGCTCGCTGTCGAGGGCCGGACGGGGTCCGGGGAGATGCGCTACACCAACATCGAGTTGCTCGCGCCGGATGGCTCGGCATCGCCGATGATTCAAAGCGGCGATGACTTGACGCTTCGGCTGCACTTCCGGGCCCACGAACGTATTCTGCAACCCCGATTCGATGTACGGTTCTATACCAGCATGGGTACGCTCATCACCGAAACCAGCACTTGGCTGCACGGGCTGACCATCGCTGCGATCGAGCCGGGCGACGGCTATGTTGACCTCGAGCTCGATGAAATCAATCTCGTGCCAGGGCGCTACATGATCTCGCTTGGTATCAGTGGCGGTGCCGAGGAAAAGTACCTCGACGGTGACGTGCAAACCTTCCTGGATGTCGAGCCCTCGGGAGCCTACGGGACGGTGCGGGTTCTGAACAGCCGTTATGGCATCGTGTATTTCCGTCAGCGTTGGAATGTCTCGGGAGTCGCTGCGGCGGAAACGCGCCTTGAGCACGCATGAAGCTGTTGTTCATCTCGCACCGGCTGCCGTACCCGCCGCACAAGGGCGAGAAGATCCGGGCGCTGAATATTCTCAAATTCCTGGCGGCGCGCCATACCGTTCATCTGGTCAGCCTCGCTGAAGAGGCGCGCGACCTGCGTGAACTCGCAGCCCTGCAGCCCTATGTGCGCAGCATCACCGTGCAGCGTGTGCGGCCGCGTCTGCGTCGCCTGCTTTCGCTGTCGGCGCTCGCGAGCGGCGAGTCCGTCTCGAGCCGTTACTTTCATTCGCAGGCACTGCAGCGGCGCGTCGATGACCTGATCGCGCGGGAAGGGATCGAGGCGATCTTCTGCTCATCGTCCCCCACGGGCGAGTACGTGTTCCGCTCACGTCATGCGGCACGACTGCGCGACCTGCCGAAGATCATGGACCTGATCGACGTTGATTCCGCCAAGTGGCAGGCGTTCGCGCGCCAGTCCGGAATCGGGTCCGCATGGCTGTACCGGCGGGAGGCGCGTCATCTGGCCGCGCTCGAGCAGCGCCTGGGGCGCGAGTTCGACCGATTGCTGCTGGTGAGCGAGGCGGAGCGGAAATATCTGGATGCGGCGAGCGCCGCGCGCACACAGGTCGTCGCAAATGGCGTTGATCTCGAGTATTTCGCCCCCGGCAAGGGTCAGCCCGCCGCGGGACCGAGCGCGGCGCTCGTCTTCACGGGAGTGATGGATTACCGGCCCAACGTCGAGGGCATCTGCTGGTTTGTCGAGCAGGTGCTGCCCCACGTGCAGGCTCGCTGCCCGCAGGTGACGCTGTACATCGTCGGTCACCATCCGAGCCGCGCGGTACGCCGCCTGGCCCGGGTGCCAGGGGTTGTCGTCACCGGATTCGTGCCGGATGTGCGTGATTACCTGGCGCGGGGCGTGTGCATCGCGCCGCTGTGGATTGCCCGGGGGATTCAGAACAAAGTGCTCGAAGCCATGGCCATGGGCCGTCCGATCGTACTCACGCCGCCGGCGCTCGAGGGCATCGATGCCGAGCCGGATCGGGATGTGCGGCTCGCCCGGAATGTCGCGGAATTCGCGGATATGACGGTGCAGTTGCTCGAGGATCCGCAGCGTGCGGCGACTCTCGGGGCGGCGGCGCGCAAGCAGGCCGAGCTGCGCTATGCGTGGGCGGAGATTCTGCGTGGGCTCGAGGATCTGCCGTCCGCCGCGGCCGGCGCGCTGCGCGAGGGGACATCGGAGCCCCGATCCATCGTGTCCGATGGGGTGCGGCCGATCACTCGGGTCTCATGAACATGTCGGTTCCCGTGAGTGTTCCAATCATCGCGCAGGAGCCGGCCGGACATGAACGGAAGCAAACGCTGTTAGCGATTGGTGTGCCGTTGCCGACGGGCGCCATACGTGATCCTGCCTGTCTGACCTTGACCGACGACGCCGGGCATCCGCAGCTTACGCAGACCCGTGTTCTTGCATCATGGCCCGACGGGTCGGTCAGATGGCTGTTGGTCGAAAGTCGGGTTGCGATGGCAGCACACGGGCGGCGACGGTTCCTGTTGCAGCAGGGGTCCGGTGCGCCCGTCGAGGCCGCTGCGAAACATGTTGCCGTCAGTGCCCTGAACGGGGGACGCTATCAAATCGATACCGGGGTTGCGCAATTCGCCATCGGCGGTCGCGGGGCATTGGTCGATACCGTGACACTCGCCGGGATCTCTATGCTCGATGCCGCGGGTCTGCAGATGAGTCTGACCGGCTGTCACGGCCGGGTGTATGCACCGGTGATCGAGGCGACCTCTATCGAACGCACGGGTCCCGTGCGTGCCGCGCTGGTGCTGCGCGGACACTTTATGTCCAACGCTGAGCCGCGCGGAAAAGTCCCAGCGCTTGCCTTCGAGGCGCGATTGAGCTTCGTCGCCGGGAGCGCCGCGGTGACGATCGAGATCACTCTGCACAATCCCCGTGCGGCGCGTCATCCCGGCGGGCTCTGGGATCTGGACGATCAGGGCACGCTGCTGTTCGAAGATGTGTCGCTGTCACTGCGGCCCCACGCGGCCGCCGAAGAGATTCAGTGGTCTGCGGAGCGGGCGAGCGATGCGCATGTGGAAGCCCCGCAGGATTGGACGCTGTACCAGGATTCGAGCGGTGGAGAAAACTGGGACTCGGACAATCACGTGGATGGACAAGGCCGTTCCACCGTCACCTTCCGTGGCTACCGCGTCACCTATGGTCCGGCCGCCAAAGCCTGCCTGATCGCCGAGGGTGATCGGGCAAGCCCGGTGCTGTCCGTGATTACCGGCAGCGGTACGATCGGCGCCACGGTGCTCGAGTTCTGGCAGAACTTTCCGAAGGCCATCCGCTGGGCCGATTCGACGCTCGATCTCGGGCTGTTTCCCTGGGAGAGTCGCGCACCCTTCGCACTGCAGGGCGGTGAGCGCAAGCGGCACACGGTGGTGATCGAATTCGCTCCGCCGGGGCGGATGCTCGAGCTTGCGAGTGCGCACCATCCCCTGCAGGTGAGTGTCGAGCCGGACTGGGTTGAGACCTCGCAAGCGCTCGCTGCCTTTGTCCCAGCCGCGCGCGACGCTAATCACGCCTACACGCGGTACATTCAGACCATCATCGTCGGCGACAGCGCCTTTGAGAAACGGCGCGAGATCATCGATGAGTACGGATGGCGCAATTTCGGTGATCTATACGCGGATCACGAGGCCGTGCAAGCCCGCACTCCGCGCCCGCTCGTCTCCCATTACAACAATCAGTACGATTTCATCTACGGCGCGCTGATTCAATATCTGCGCGCGGCCGATGCGCGTTGGTGGTCGCTCGCGCAGGCCTGTGCCCGGCACACGATGGACATCGATATCTATCATACGGATGCGGACCGGCCCGCCTTCAACCACGGCCTGTTCTGGCACACGGACCATTACAAGCCGGCGGGGACCTGCACGCATCGCACCTACAGCCGGGTGAACGGTCGCGGGTTGCGCTATGGCGGTGGGCCGAGTAACGAGCACAACTACACGAGCGGACTGCTGCTCTACTATTTTCTGACCGGGGATCCTGCCGCGGCCGAGGCGGTGCGGGATCTGGCGGGCTGGGTGATTGCAATGGATGGCGCCGAGGGCGGCACGGGCAAGCGCTCCGGCGCACCGAGCGGACTGGCCAGCAAGACGGCCGATCCGAGCTATCACAAACCGGGGCGGGGCGCAGGCAATTCCGTTAATGCCGTTCTCGATGCATACGCACTCACGCATGAGCGGCACTATCTCGAGAAGGCTGAAGAACTGATCCGGCGCTGCATTCATCCGCGGGACGATATCGAGGCACTCGGCCTCTCCTTCCCCGAGCATCGCTGGTCGTACCTGGTGTTCCTGCAGGTCCTCGGCAAGTATCTGCACATCAAGCTCGAGTGGAACGAGACCGATGACATGTTCCATTACGCGCGTGCAAGTCTGCTGCATTACGCGCGCTGGATGCTGCGCCACGAGGTGCCGTACACGGACGTTCTCGATAAAGTTGAGCTGCCGACCGAGACATGGCCGGCCCAGGATGTGCGCAAGTGTCACGTCCTGCATCTTGCCGGTGAGTTCTCGGCCGAGCCGGAGCGGGGGGCGTTTCATGACCGGGCGGACTTCTTCTTCAGTCGCGGCCTTGAGGATCTCCTGGGCTTCGAGACCGCCTATCTGACGCGTCCGCGCGTCATCTTGTGCGTGTACGGGCACGTGCAGGCGTATTATCAGGCGCATCGCGTCCACGGGGTGGATCTCCTCTGCCCGAGCGCCTCCTTCGGCGAACCACAGCACTTCGTGCTCGAGCGGCGTGACTGGCGCACGCGGGCGCAGGAACTCGCGATGAAATTGCTGCGCACCGGCGCGGAGCGGCTGGATATCCTGCATCGTCTGTCCATGCCGACACGGTTGTGAGGCACAGCGATGGCGATCGACGGTGTGGCAAGACAGGCAGTGACGATGCGGGAGCGGCCGGGCCTGCTCTACATCGTCAATAGCCTCAATCCGGGCGGCACGGAGCGGCTCGTCATCGAGATGGGGGCGGTCTTCTCCGGCGAATATCGGGTGTGCGTCCTCTGCCTCGATGAGCCGGGGATTTGGGCGGCCGAGCTGCGTCAGCGGGGCGTGCCGGTCTATTGTCTCTGGCGCCAGCCCGGTCTCGATTTGAGCATGCCGGCCAAGATCGCGCGCATTGCGCGAGTCTTGCGCGTCTCGATCCTGCATGCGCATCAATGCACGCCCTGGTTCTACGGTGCGCTGTCGCGACTCTGGCATCGATCGCCCCGACTGTTGCTGGAGGAGCATGGGCGGTTCTATCCTGAGACCGATCGACTGTTGCGCCGCCTCGTCAATCGCGCGCTGATCATTCCGCTTTCGCACCGATTCGTGGCCGTCTCGGCGGACGTGCGGACCCGGCTCGAACGCTATGAAGGCTTGAGCGCAGCGCGCACCGAAATCATCTACAACGGCGTCGAGGTTACCGCCGCGCTGTCGGGGGAAGAGCGGCAGCGTCTGCGCCGCGACCTCGGCTTGGAGCCCGACGCTTTCGTCGTCGGCACGGTCGGCCGCTTCGATCCGATCAAGAACCTGCCCATGCTGGTCGCGGCGCTGGCGCGGGCGCGCGCCCGCGAGAGCCGCATCCGCGGCCTGCTCATCGGGGATGGCCCCGAATTTGGGGCGATTCATGCGCTCATTACCCGATCGGGCTTGGGCGATGCGGTGCGCCTGACCGGCTTTCGTGCGGATGCGCGCCGGCTCGTGCAGTGCCTCGACTTGTTCGTGCTCGCAAGTTTCAGCGAGGGTACGTCGATGGCATTGCTTGAGGCCATAGCCGCCGGCGTGCCGGCGGCCGTGACGGCGGTGGGCGGCAACCCGGAGGTCGTACTCGCGGGACAGACCGGTTGGGTGGTACCGTCGGAGGATACCGCGGCGCTGGCCGAGGTCATGCGGGTGGCGGCGCGTGATCCGGGATTGTGCGCGCGCTATGCGGGGGCGGGCCGGCAACGCTTCGAGGCGGAATTCACGTTTTCACGGATGATCGATCGCTATCGGGCGCTGTACCGTTCGCTGGGTGCGGGTTCCGCCCGGGAGTGCACATGAAAGGGGCATCCACGTCCTCTGGTGGGTCGATGCGTCGCGCCGCCAAGGCCGGCGTCTTCGCGCTTGCCCTGGTGGCCATGCTGCCGCTTATCGCGCTCGTGTGGCTCGAGAAGCGACTCACCCGGACCGACGTCATTTTTGCTCTGTTCGGACAGGCGCTGGCGGTGATTCCAGGATTCCCGGGGCATTGGCTGCGCGGGGCCTACTATTTCGGCACCCTGGATCGATGTTCCTGGGAGGTGCGCATTGGTTTCGGCACGCTGTTCAGCCACCGCGCGGTCGCGATCTCGCGCCGCGTGTCGATGGGCGCCTATTGCATGATTGGTCATGCGCGCATTGGGGAGGACGTGATGATCGGCAGTCGCGTCAGCATCCCGAGCGGCAAGCGCCAGCACCTGGACGAGCAGGGGCGGTTGGCGCCGGTGGCGCGTTTTGAGCCCGTGACCATCGGCGCGCACTGCTGGATTGGTGAGGGTGCGATCGTGCTCGCGGACGTCGGCGGCGGTTGCATCGTCTCGGCGGGGGCCGTCGTGATCGATGCGGCGCCTGCCGGCAAGCTGATCGGGGGCAATCCCGCTCGCGTGATCCGGGACGTCGAGCGCGCGCCCGACGCCGCCGCGGACTGATCTTCATGTGCGGAATCGCGGGCTTTGTGAACTTCGATGGGCATGCGCGCGATGAGGCGGGCGCGCGCCTGAAGCGCATGACCGATGCGATCATTCATCGCGGGCCCGACGAGGACGGATACTTCATCGACGATCACGCGGCGCTCGGCCATCGGCGTCTGTCCATCATCGATCTGTCGAGCGGACAGCAGCCCATGGAGGCCGGCGATGGCCGCATGCAGATCGTCTTCAACGGCGAAATCTACAACTACCTCGAGGTCCGCGCCGAGCTCGAGCAGCTCGGTCACCGGTTTCGCACACACTCGGATACCGAGGTGCTGCTGCGCGGCTATCTGCAGTGGGGTGCGCGCAGCGTCGAGAAAATGAACGGCATGTTCGCCTTCGCGATCTGGGACGCACGCGAGCGGCAGTTGTTCCTCGCGCGCGATCGCGTCGGGAAGAAGCCGCTCTATTACGTGCGGACCGGCGCTGCGGTCGCCTTCGCCTCGGAGCTTAAGGCGCTGCGCGCCGCGGGACTCATCCCCACGACGGTCGATCCCGAGGCGCTCGATTGCTATTTCAGCTTTGGCTATGTGCCGGCGCCGCGCACCATTTACCGGGGCGTGCGCAAGCTGCGCGCGGCGCACACCCTGACGGTCGCGGGCTCGGGCGATACGGAGCACAAGTACTGGGATCTGGGTTTTGCCGAGCCGGTGCCGCAGACGCTCGATGCGGCGACCGAGGCGCTGGGTGCCTTGCTCGATCAGGCGGTAAAGTGTCGCCTGATGAGCGAAGTGCCGCTCGGCGCCTTCCTCTCCGGCGGTATCGACTCCTCGCTGGTGGTTGCGGCCATGGCGCGCCTTCAGGACCGCCCCATCATCACCCATTCGATCGGATTCAACGAGCGCGAGCACAGTGAGCTGCCGGTGGCGGCACGGATCGCCGCCCACCTCAAGACCGACCATCACGAATTCACGGTCACCCCCGATGCGGCCGGTGTGCTCGAGCGGATTGCCTGGCACTGTGATGAGCCTTTGGCCGACTCAAGTGCGCTGCCCACGTGGTATGTGTGCCAGATGACCCGGCGCAGTGTCACCGTGGCCCTGTCCGGGGACGGCGGGGACGAGGGGTTCGGGGGTTATACGTTCCGCTACCTGCCACACGTCTTGGAATCGCGTCTACGGCGGCGTCTGCCGACGGCGCTGCGCGCGCCGCTGTTCGGGGTCGCCGGTAGGCTCTGGCCGGCCTCCGCTGCGTTGCCGAAGCCGCTGCGGTTGAAGACCATCCTGGAGAATCTTGCGGTGGGGGATGCCGAGGCCTTCTACCGTGATCTCGTCTGGTTGCGGCCCGATACTCGGCAACGGCTCTATGCGCCCGGATTCCTGGAAACCTTGCGGGGATTCACACCGCTGGAAGTGATGGCCCCCTATTATGTCCACAGCAGTGCCGCCGATGCCCTGGGGCGCAGTCAGGATACCGATATCCACTTCTACATGACCGACGACGTATTGGTGAAGGTGGATCGTATGAGCATGGCCCATGCGCTCGAGGTTCGCGCGCCGTTGCTCGATTACCGGATCCTGGAGTTCGCGGCCCGGCTGCCGAGTGCGCTCAAGATGAATCATCATGAAGGCAAGCTGCCGTTGCGAAGACTTGCCGCCCAACGCCTGCCCGCGGATATCTGCGGCCTGCCGAAGCGGGGCTTTTCCATTCCTGCCGCGCAGTGGCTGCGCGGTGAGCTGCGCCCCCTGGTCGAGGACGCACTGTCGAACACGCGAGGATTAGCTGCGGAGGTCCTGCGCGCCGATACGTTGCAGGGGCTCTGGCACGAGCATTTGAGCGGGGCGAGAGACCACAGCGTATTCCTGTGGGGCCTGATGATGCTCGGCATGTGGCAGCGCACCGCGGCGCACCCCGCAGGGATGCCCGCATAGGCCGCCGTGAGCAGTTCATCCTCAACCGCGCCTTTGGGGAACCGTCCGATCCGAGTGCTGCAGATCGGCAATCCCACCGGTCTTTATGGTGCAGAGCGATGGATACTTGCACTGATCACGCATTTGTCACCGCGTCAGGTCGAGTCGTGGGTGGCCGTCATCAAGGACGCTCCGGAGCTGACGGCCCCCGTGTGCGCGGCGGCAGCTCAATGCGGATTTCGCACGCAAATCTTCGAGTCCTACGGCAAACTCAGCCGGTCGGCCATCCGCCAGCTGCGTGATTTCATCAGGGCGCATCACATCGATATTGTGCATACGCACGGCTACAAGACCGACATCCTCGGTCGTCTTGCGGTGCGCGGCACCTCGTGTAAAGCTGTCTCGACGCCACATGGCTGGGGTGCAACGCCTGGGCTTCGGCTGAAGCTTTACGAGGCCCTGGACCGGATGGCGCTCAGGTTCTTTGATGCCGTTGTGCCATTGTCACGAGCGATGTTCGATGGGTTGAGTCATCTGGGGCTGGGAAAGGACCGGCTGCACCTGATTGAAAACGGCGTGGATCTCACGGAGATCGACGCCACGCACGATCTGCCCGATGACCTCGCGGCGCTGCGTGCAGAGGGTGCGCTCGTCATCGGCTATGTAGGCCGCCTCGACCGAGGCAAGCGAGTCGATACCCTTATCCGGGCGGTGCATGCACTGCCGGCGGGACGCACATTTCTCTGCCTGGTGGGAGAAGGTCCGGAGCGGCCGGCTCTCGAGCAGCTGGCGGGAACGCTCCTCGCACCCGGTCAGTACGCATTCATGGGTTTTCGGACTGACCGGATCGCCCTCATGCGGGGGTTCGACCTCTTCGTGCTGCCCTCGATGCACGAAGGCATTCCGCGCTGTCTGATGGAGGCGATGGCGGCGGGTGTCGCCGCCATCGCCTCCAATATCCCCGGCTGCCGCGAGCTCGTCATCGACCAGGAGACCGGACTACTGTTCCCGGCGGGAGACGACCTCGTTCTCGCGCAGCACCTGCAAACGCTCAGCGCCAATCCGGAGTTGCGCGCGCGACTGGCACAGAGTGGTCAGGCGCATATCCGCCAGCATTTCTCGGCGCAGACGATGGCGCAGCGGTATACCGCCCTCTACGAAAAGCTCATGGAACGAGCGGTGCTCGACATGCCCGCGCGCGAGGTGGCATGAAGATCTTCTTCGTCACCGAGAACTTCCAACACCCGCTGTATGCGGGCGCGAATGGGCGCACAGCAACGGTGGGGCACGGCGCCGATCGGGATGTGATTGAAGACAATTTCGCGGAGAGTCTTCGACGAGACTGGAGTGAGTTCCCAACGCCGGCACTCGTAGCTTACGAGTGTCGCCCGCCTATGCGTAGTCATTTGTGGGTGGCCACTGCCAGGAGGCATGCGGATCATGGGTAGAATGATCGTCATTGGACTGATCTCACTCGTCACGCTGCTGAGTTTTGCTTTTCCGTGGATCGGAGCGGTTGCCGGTTATACCTTCACGGCACTCGCGCCACAGGATGTCTGGTATTGGGATTTCACCGGGTTCAGGCCCGAATTCTGGATGCTTGGTGCGACGGGCATTGGCTTCGTCATCGGTGTCATGACTCACCGGATCAATGTCGACATCGTGAAGAACAAGCGCAATCTGTACTTGTTCATCCTGCTGATCTGCTGTGTCATCTCATATTACTTCGGGCCCTTCACGCACGTCGGGGGGCCCTATCGGTTCACGAATTCAACCTACCGGTTGGACAATCTTTACAAGATATTCATTCTTTTCCTTATTGCTTCGGCCTGCATCGACCGCGAGTCGCGCCTGAAGGTCCTGTATGGCGTGCTGGTCTTCTCCGGCATTTACATGACCTATTGGGCGCATCATCAATATGTGATCGGCAATTACAACGGTCGCTTGGGTGGACCCGCGGGCCCGGGAAATTCGGGGATGTACGTCGATCAGAACAGCTTTGCCATGCTGTTCGTCGTGCTCTCGCCTTTCATATGGTACTGGGGTGCGATCCAGAGATCCGCTTGGAAGTGGATAATCTGGCTCATCATCCCGTTCTGCTGGCGGGCGGTATTCCTGACCGCCTCTCGCGGGGGACTTCTCGGTCTCGGCGTGACGCTGGTCGTGATCGTTCTGCGCTCGAATCGCCGGATTCTGGGGCTCCTGCTGCTGCCGGCTTTTCTATTTGTGTTCTTCGCGCATGGCGGATCGGTCATGTTGCGCCGTGCCACGAGGATCACGAACTACCACAAGCAGGGGTCCGCGGCTGACAGACTCGAATCCTGGCATGCCGCGCTCGAGATGATCGTGCATCATCCCATCACCGGGGTTGGACTTGCATCTTACGGGCCCGCATTTCCTCATTATTCGAATAAACAGCCGCGCGAAGCGCATGACACATTCCTGCAGATCGCGGCGGATAATGGTCTGATCGCAGGCATCATGTATCTCCTGGTGATCTACGGTGTGTTGACCTCTCTGTGGAAGAACGGTATCAGCATGAAGAAGCGGGACCCGGACGCTATCCATTCCTTTCTGTATGCGGCCAATGAGGCCACACTGGCGAGTTTTGCAGGGCTCATCGTGTGCTCAGTCTTTCTCTCGCTACAAGACTTCGAAATCTTCTATTGCCTGGTCGTCATCGCAAACGCAGTTCTCTATCTCAGCAACACAAACGCCGAAGATTCCGATCAGCCGGAGCCTGCACAAGATGGTGCAGTGGCTCCGTCGATGCAGGCATGAAGAGAACATGGACCGTGTAAACTCTCGAGGCCTGAAAGACCTCGTCATTTCATTTGACTTCCCGCCGGAGATTGGTGGCGCCCATAAATGGCTGTATGAAGTCTATCGGCGCTGGCCTGTAACGGCAGATGTCTTG
>JAPTUI010000180.1 GCA_028067895.1 Pseudomonadota bacterium
CGCATGCGCCCAGCCGGAGCCCTTGCCACGACTCCGTATCGGCTCGAGACGTCTTCTGGCTACCGGATCAGCCGGATCGCTGCGCCTTCCCGCCGGGGTGATCCCCGTCAGTGGTGGGTCTTTCAACCCTGCAGCGGCCGTCCCCGGATACAGCGGCGGGCCCGCCACGGATTTGCACCGTGTTCCGTTTCCTCGAACCGAAACGTGCTGCTATCTTGATTCCGGCACTGGCAGTCGTCAAGTCCGGAAGCCACGCTGGCGAGTCCGATCCCATCGCCTGAACGACCCGCCCCCCGGCAAAATCGGTGGCTTGGGCAAGCCCCTGACGAGCGGAATTCAGCCAGGGGCTTGCGAACCGACCATAGGCTCAGAAGTTAACCGTCGTTGTCTGATTGGCCGTCACGGTCGCGGCGGTACCCGCGGCCGGTATGAACGTCACCGTGCTCGTGCCGGCGCTCGAGGTGCTTGAGCACGCCACCGCCACCGTATAGGCGCCTGCGAGCAGGAACGGCTGGTCATAGCCATAGCTGCCCGAGGAGGAGAGCGCGATCTCCGGCTCCACCACCGGGGTCAGGCTGCTCGAGGGCGTGACGGTCCCGGAGAAGATGTCCACCTGGGCATTCGGCAACGGGCCGCTACCCGAATAGCCCGCAAGGCAGGCCGAATTACTCTGCAGCGTCGAGAGTGCCACGGTGCCGCTGATGGTTCCGGCCTGGACATTATTGATCAGACGCAGCGCCGGCTTGAGGATGTAATCCTGGGTACCGCCACCGGAGGTGAGGCCGGGCGGAGCCGTGATCGACTGCTGTAGCATGAAGTCGACGGTGAAGTTCGCGACTTGGTTCGCAGTCATGGTGAAGCCCTGCACAAGCTTCAGTCCAGTCTGCGCGCCGCTCGGAATGACGAGTGGGTATTGGGCACCATTGATCTCGATGTACGAATTCGCCACCGTGCCGTTTGATGAGACATTGAGCAGCAGGCGGATCCAATCATAGTTGCCTGCCGGCACGGAAGCGCCGCTGAGGAGAGAGGCTTCACTGCCGTTCTGCTCGTTCAGCAGGTTGATCGTCTGCGGACTGTTGAAATTGATGGTCACGGAGCTGCCCCCGCCGCTGGGCTGCAATTCGACTCCCGTGAAGGAGATGACCACTGCGCTCGCTGAGGCCACCGGACCGTCGGTGACGCCGAGATTCATGGTGGCCGGAGCAGATGAGGAACTACTCCCACCGCAGGCCGTCAATGGGAGAGTGAGCAACGCGAGAGCGGCGGTGCGCAGATGGCGCCGCAACATGATGGTGCGCGTATAGTGTTTCATGACGATAAACTCTCCAGCGAGTGACGGGTTCCCGCCCGCTTACTCTCACATTGTGCACGACATGGAACGACTGTTGTTCCATGGAGCGCACGATATTATTCAGTGAACCCTGGCGCGCTGCGATTGGTCCCGACCGACGGCCCTCTACAGCCGACAAGCGGCGTGAATTTGACGTAATCACCCTGTGTGAGCTCGCGATCGGGAGTGAGCTGCAGATGCCGACACGATCGATTCGCGAGCGGGTCAAGATTCCGGTGGTAGCGAGTCCCGTTCAGCATGCCACGTGTTAACACCGCCCGAGAAGTGTCGTGACCACCAGCTTTGGTCATCCGAAAGCGACGGCGCGAGAGCTCTTCTGCTTGGGTACCGCGCTCATTCCAATTACAACTCGGCGTGCTCGAGAGCCGGGGAGGTGGACGGTATCCTGAGCCCTCACGCCTCGGAGCATTGTGGGGACGGGGCGCGCGTGCCGGATGTCTCAAAAATGAGACGGAAGTCTCACGGAAATCGGAATTGGTGCGCAAGAATTTCAAAAATGTTCGCCGGAGTTGATGCGTGGCCCGATCGAGCACAGCGAAGGATTCACCGATCCCGAAGCTCACAGCCGCCGGGCGCTATCTCGAGGAACAGCTGAGCGCGAGTGGCATTGACAGCCTTCCGTCAAAAGAATGCCTGAAGGAGTTTGCGCTCGATGCGATTGATGCAACCGATCGAACGCGGCGTCGAAGCGAATCTTATATCAGCTGCCTCTGTCGGCATTTGGATGCGAGAGTGCGGTTTATCATTCTATGGACGACGACCAACGAGGCATTTGAGGAGGCGATGTGGCGCGACCTCGTTGAGATCGCGCGAAAGCACGCGGTGCTGCGCACATAGCGCTCGCAGAGCAATTTGCTGGCGGGAGAAATGCGTTTCCGCTGCGTCGGGATTCGGAGGGTGCATGGCGCGCAGCGTCCGCGGTGCGGCAGGATATGACTTTCTCGACCGGCACGCCCAAGTCATCGAGCGCCTCGTGCCGGGCGTACGGGCGGTGGCGTTCTTCGGCGCTCGAGGCAAACTCCTCCGAGGCCGCGATCCGGTACCGCTGTCCCAGGTTCAGCTTCAGGTTCGTTCCGTCTTGAAATCCACTGCCATCGGATCGGGCCGCCGTCCTTTGAACGCGATTTTGCCGGTCAGCGCTTCCGAGCGCGCGGCAGCGTTCGTTCTGTACGCGGGGAGTGGAACCCGAGGAGCGAAGCCACTTGCCCCGCCGGTGGCTGGGGTGTGTCTAGTGATCTTTCACATCGCCTCCGGAGGAGATTGTCCGTCCGTCGCGACCCTGCAGGCCCAGCTCGAACCCGCTCTGGCCTGCGTCGGGGATCACTTGGCGCGGTACGCCGGAGAGAGTACACGAGGATTCGCTGCGCACGATGGGGTTCGAGACCTCGCGTGGCTGTATGAGGTGACATCCCCCGTTCTCAATCGAGGCACATCTCAGTCTCGCTCTGATCGCGGCGAGCGACTGGCGGAGTTGGTGGGCGCCTCGGTGGCGCATCTGGACTGCGCGTTGGGCGCGCTCGTGGTGCCGCAGGGGCCGCTGCGGATTGTCCGCACCGCTGAGGCCGCCGATGGCGCCGAGGATGCGCTCCGTCATCTCGCCGCCCCGGTCCTCAGCTGGGTTCAAAACAAGCATCGACCCCTGGTGGTCAATAAGACGACGGCCTGGAATAGGGGTGCTGCGGCCCGGGGCGCGGCGGTGGCCGTGCGGGTGCTTGCCGTGCCCGTCCACAGTCACGCAAGCCGCCCCGCGGGTGCACTGATGCTGCTGCGTCCGGCGGATGCGCCCGAATTCACCCGCAGACATCTGTCGCTGGCCAAGCATCTGAGCCGTTACATCGCCTCTTGGCTCGAGGCGGACTTCGATGCCCTGACCGGCCTGCGTACCCGCTCGAGCGCGCACAGCCAGGTGCTCTCCTGGGAACGGGCGAGACTGCGAGGCCCGCACAGTGTCATCTTCCTCGGCATCGACCGGTTGGGCATCGTCAATGACACCAAGGGCTTCGATGCCGGAGACGCCCTCATGGTTCGTGTGGCTCAGCTTCTCGCGGGGCCGCATCTGCCGGCCGACGCCGTGGCGGCACACATCTCGAGCGACAAATTTGCACTCGCGCTGCCGAACGTGGACGCCGGGGCCGCGGCCGACCTGGCCCGAGTGCTCCAGCGCGCCGCGGCACGGCTGCCGCTCGAGCTCCCCGCGGCAGGCGACGAGCCGGTGTCCTTGAGTTGCGGCATCGCCTGCTTTACCGACCCCCGCGAGTTCCCGAGCGCGCTCGCACTCGCTCAGCTCGCCTGTCGCGCCGCCAAGGACCACGGGCGGGGGCGCGTCGAGATCTATCAGGACGATGACGACTCGATGATCCGCCGCCGCTCCGACGTGATCGCCGTGATTAGTCTCCGGGAAGCGCTCCACAATGACGCGTTCACGCTCGTTGCGCAGCGGATCATGCCGCTGCAGGGCCGGGGGGATCCGGAGGGCTTCGAGCTGCTGCTGCGCGCCGGGGATGCGGATCACGCGCCCGCGGATCTTCTCTCCGCCGCGCACCGCGGCCAACTCGCCCCGGCGCTCGACTTGTGGGTCGTCGAGCACGCCCTTGCCGCGGCGGCGCCGCACCGCTCGGCGCTGCTCGCGGCAAGCACCTCGTTATCGATCAACATCACGGGGCCTTCTCTGACGGACGCGACCTTTCTCGAGCGCGTCGAGCGACTGATTCGCGGCTCGCGAATCGCCCCCTCGTTGATCACCTTTGAGATCACCGAGACCATTGCGGTGCTGAATCTCACCAAGGCCCTGACGTTCGTGCGCGAACTGCGAGCCATGGGCTGCCGTTTCGCGCTCGATGACTTTGGCACGGGGACCAATTCCCTGAAAAATCTCACGAACCTGCCCGTCGATCACATCAAGATCGATGGTAGCTTCGTCACCGACCTTCTCACCAACCCCCAGTCGGTTGCCATGGTACGCGCGATCGTGAGTCTCGCCCAGGATCTCGGAATCGGAACAGTTGCGGAGTACGCCGAGAACATCAGGATCATCGAGCGATTGCGCGCGCTCGGCGTGCAGTACGCGCAAGGGTACGGCGTGGAAAAGCCGCGCGCATTCCAAGAGGTGCTGAACGAGTTGAGCGCGCGCGAGTCGCAGAGGAGCGCGGTGTTGAGGCGCGAGATTTAGCCCCCATGCGAGATCCACAAACCCTTCGCCTCACTCGGAAGGCGGCAAATGCCTCGGGGGAATCAGGAGGATCCGGGACGAAGGGCGGAACATCGGAGCGACCCACACCAGGAACCCAGGCACAGCGAATCGCGGAAGGGGAAAGACCCATGACCCGTGTGCAGCGAGAGTCTTCGGACTTCGGCCCGCAGAGACAGTCGAGACCGGTCGGATCGAGTCGTTCATGCATTCTGTCAATTAATGCGCCGTTGAGCCACGAACCGTAGTCATCTGATCACAGAGGCGTGTTGGCATGAGCACCCACAAACCCCGCAAACGAGGCAAGCCATCCGGTCGGGTGGTGTTCGATGATCGAGGAAATGCGAGCTGGGACTGGCACGGCGAGACCGACGGCTTGGACGGTGAGATCGATACCCAGAAGCTCAAAAGGATTGGGGCGGACTTGGGCTGCGAGGATGAGCAGGTGCCGGACGGCGGGCCAAACCATGATCCCTACAATCGAACGGTCCCTAGGCAATCCGATCCATCGGGTCCCAAGAGACGCTCGCTGGATGACCTGCGCAAGCTCAGCGAGGAGATCAAAGCCTCGCGCAATTGGAAGGATCGCCGTTCGCGATGAGCATCGCCGCGTTGCTCGGCTCAGTCGGAAACATCGCTTCGCGTACGTCGCCCGCAGATTAGGATCAGGGGCCGTTTTCGGGGAAATCAGTCGGCGGGGAGGAAGTCCGGTGGGCTGATCCAAGCGCCGCACGGATCAGTGCCAAAACCTCAACTCTTGAGTCATGCGGGAAGTCGATAAAGCGTACTTCGGGGGCAGCTTGGTTGGCACTCGCGCTGGGCGTGACGTAGCTGAAGACCCCTTCTCGATTGAAAACCGGGCCTCGCATTGGAGAGCTTCGGTTATGCCTCAACGATTGCGCAAATTGCTTGAATCGTCGGGTTTTTCGGTGGCCTGCCAATCACCTTGACGAGCGTCAATTTCGGGCGTGCCGAAGTGGTATCTAATCGCCGGCCCTGTGGTGCAAACGAAGGAGAGCCTCGGTGAATTCGGTCCGCCATCATTTTGATCATTTGTCCGAGCTCGACGGCGGCGTCGTATTCGAGGGCTTCGGCTCCAGGTTGCCCACCGGGCATATGTTGATGCTCGACCGCATCAATCATGTCGCCAGCGAGGGCGGGGCGTACGGCAAAGGTGAGATCGATGCGGAGCTCGACATTCGCCCCGATCTGTGGTTCTTCGAGTGCCATTTCCCCGGTGATCCGGTGATGCCCGGATGCCTTGGGCTGGATGCGCTGTGGCAGCTCGTCGGCTTCTTTCTCGCCTGGGACGGCCATCATGGCCGGGGCCGCGCGCTCGGTGTCGATGAGGTGCGCTTCACGGGGGAGGTGCTGCCGAGTTCCAAGCAGGTCAGTTATCACGTGGATATCAAGCGGGTGATGGTCCGTAGTCTCGTGATGGCGGTGGCTGACGGTGAGCTCAGAGTCGATGGCCGCCGCATCTACACCGCGAAGGGCCTCAGGGTGGGGTTGTTCACCTCGACGGACGGCTTGGGCGGGCGGGCCGGCACATGAGGCGTGTCGTCGTGACCGGAATGGGGATCGTTTCCTGCCTCGGCAGCGACCTCGAGACCGTGACGGACTCACTGATCCACGGCCGCTGCGGCATCCAGCCGGTAGCGGATTTTGAGAGATTCGGTCTGCGCAGCCAAATCGCGGGCGTGCCGCAGATCGACCTCGATGCGCTGATCGATCGCAAGGATCGGCGCTTCATGGGCGACGCCGCGGCCTACGGCCATGTGGCCATGGCGCGAGCGATCATCGACAGCGGGCTTGCGCCATCCGAGGTTTCTCATCCACGCACCGGGCTGATCGCCGGCTCCGGCGGCGGCTCCTCGGCCAACCAGGTCGAGGCCGCCGACGTGCTGCGCAGCCGGGGCATTCGTCGGGTCGGTCCCTATCGTGTGCCGCGCGCGATGTGCAGCACCGTGGCAGCCTGCCTTGGAACCTCGTACCGCATCAAGGGGCTCAGCTTCTCGGTGAGTTCGGCGTGCGCGACCAGTGCGCATTGCATCGGCGTCGGCATGGAGCAGATTCAGCTCGGCAAGCACGATGTCGTTTTCGCCGGGGGTGGCGACGAGGTGCACTGGACGCTCGCGGCGTTGTTCGACGGGATGGGTGCGCTGTCCTCGGCGTACAACGCCACGCCCGCTCGAGCATCGCGTACGTATGACGCCACGCGCGACGGCTTCGTCATCGCCGGCGGCGCTGGTATTCTCGTGCTGGAGGAAATCGAGCGCGCACGAGCGCGCGGCGCACGGATTTACGCCGAGCTGGTGGGCTATGGCGCCACGGCCGACGGCGCCGACATGGTGGCACCCTCCGGGGAGGGCGCGGTCCGGTGCATGCGCCAGGCACTGGGTACCGTCGAGGGGCCTATCGACTACGTCAATACGCATGGGACCTCGACTGTCCTCGGCGACATCGTCGAGCTCAATGCGTTGCGAGAGGTCTTCGGCGAGAGTATTCCACCGCTGTCCTCGACCAAGCCGCTATCGGGTCATTCGCTTGGTGCGGCGGGCGTGCACGAGGCCATCTACGCCCTGCTGATGCTGAAAGGCGCATTTCTGGTCGCATCCGCGAATATCGATCAGCTCGACTCGGCGGCGGTGGGATTCCCGATTCTGCGGCGGATGCGCGAGGTCGAGGTGCGGACTGTGATGTCCAACAGCTTCGGCTTCGGGGGGGCCAATGCGACCCTGGTGTTCCAGAAAATTTGACCGGCCGGTACACCGCAGAAACACGCGGTGCACACCAGCCCGCAGCCGGGTGTCTGCCGGGCAGGTCTCCGTGGCGGTGGTGAGCGGAGCCTGCGCAAGGGGACGGGGAGGCGCTGCGCCTTGAGCAGCCCGCAGGTGGCGCCCCTCGAGGCGCGCAGGCAGAATGGGATCGATGCGAACTTCGCATCGACACGGCCATCGTCTGCGGGGCACGTGGTACGAAGACATAGCGTCACACTCGTCACGCTGAAATTCGATTTCGTCGTGATTGGAGCCGGGATCGCGGGGGCCTCGTTTGCGGCCCGCCTCGCGGGATGATCCTCCGTCCTGCTTCTGGAGTGCGAGCCACTGCCCGGATATCACACCACCGGTCGCTCGGCCGCATTGTTCGACGCTCGCCTTGCGGGCCGATCTCATTCGATCGCGGCGTTTCATCGGCTATTGGTGGCCATGTGCTCGGTTTCCCGGTGCGGCGCAGACACCGCTCCTACGCGGGCGCAACCGGCCGGTGCGGCCGGCGGGCTCAAACAGCGTCGAGGTCCAGAGGAAGGTCCAGCCGAGGTCGGGCTCGGTCCGCATTGAGGAAGATCGCAGGAACGTGCTCGTCATGCCGCTGATCGCGCGGATTGATCGCGATCAAAACCTGCGCGGGCGACGAGCGCTACAGTGCGCAGCATGGCACACCCATTTGGCCGCTCTTCGCACGCCTTGAGCCCGAGCGCCCCCATGGGGGCCGGCCGCGGCAGCCCTCTTGATGAAGCCGCGGCACTCCAAATTCACGAGTCCATGAGACACATTCTCGAGCGCCAGCACGACGCTCCGGGTCCTGAAGCCGCGGTGGTACACCAGCCGCTCTCTGCAACGCACGGTGGGGAAGCCTGCGGGGCGAGGAACATCACCGCCAGTCCGGCGCTGAGGTCGTGCGCTGCGCTTCCGCCGTTCATGTTGATCGCGGCGAGAACGTCGGCTGCGGTGGCGACGCACATGAGTCGTGGAGGGTCTGATCGGTGCAATCGCTGACGGCATAGATATCGGAAGCGCCGGTGCATCTGCAGGCGTCTGTCATGCTGGTTCCATGTCCGGTGATCGCAACTCCAGTGCGCGTGGGGTCGGGACACAAAGGAGTGGTCGCAGGGCACTCGGCGATCAGCTGGTGGCCGGCTCGCCGCCCCGCTTCGTCAACACGGACTTCCCGCTCCAGTATGCAATCTGATCCGGCGTCTGATTGACCTGAGTGTATTCCAGCTCTTCGAGTTTCTCAGCCCAGAAGGTCGCAGTGAGCGCCTTATCGAGTGCTGGAACTTCGCTCGAAATACAAGCCTCCGCTGCGAGGAGCGGCTGCCTACCTGGCGTTCGCCTTGGCCGGGGGAGCCGTACGGACACCGGTGGACGGCGCGAGCGCATGTAGGGCTCGCTGTCGCTCGTTGCGAGCTGACGTTCTTGACGACGACCGGACTTAGGGACAGACTCTCCTCCGCGTGCTGGTTCCCCGGTTGAGGCCGGGGAGGCAAGAGGGAATGCGGTGAGACGCAAGTCAATGCCGTAGCTACCCCCGTAACTGTAAGCGGCGAGTCCGCGCCCGTGACGGCCACTGGGAAACTGGGAAGGCCGGGCGCAGGATCACGACCCGTGAGCCAGGAGACCTGCCAGTACGGTCACCCAACCGGTGGGCGGGGCGTACCACACGGAGCGGTCATTCGCAGCGGTGACATTGAGACCGATGCGAAGGCCGTGGGATAGCATTCCACAACCACCGATCTCAGACGCGTGTGCGGCGCGAGAGCACTGCATTCGCGATCTGCGTCTGTGCCGTTCGCATCGGCTGTCGTTACCACACCCCTCAAGGGGCACATAAACGGAGCACTGCGATGCGAATGATCCCCCGACCGACTGACTTGCCTCGATGCCCACACAGCGAGCGGGCGATGGAAGCGACGAACTCGCACGATGTGCGGGCGCGGCCAGGTTGTGTGAGCGGCGACGCACGGGGAGCCAGCCCCCGGCCGCGGACCGTTACCGGACACCGTGTGGGGATGGCTCCATGGTGGGTGGCGATCATCGCGAGCATCGCGACCATTGCGACGCCCGCGAGCGCTGCGGACGGGCCCATCGGCGTCTCAACGGTCATCATTTCAGCCGCCACCTTTGCGCAGCCCCTGGCGCAGGCGTTGCCGACCGTGAGCGTGATCACCCGCATACAGATCGAGCAGAGCGGTGTGAAAAACCTCACGACGCTACTGCAGCGGGTGGCCGGCGTGCAGATCACCTCGAACGGCGGGCCTGGGCATACGGCGACGACCTACCTCGAGGGATTCGGTGGCACTGATGCAGGAGTTCTGGTCCTGCTCGATGGCGTGCCGATCACGGCCGAGGACGCCTCCGGTGGCGGTGATTATCTTGAGAATCTCACCACCGATCAGATTGAGCGCATCGAGGTCATTCACGGCAACGTATCGGCAATTTACGGCTCGGGTGCGATTGGCGGTGTCATTCTGATCACCACGCGCCAGGGCGGCCATAAACCTCAGGCGGACCTCTCCGTGACCGCGGGAAGCCGCAACACGGTGACGGTTTCGGCCAACGCCAGCGGTCGGCTTCACGACACACGCGTGCAGGCCGGGGTGAGCCGCTATACGAGCGCCGGCATTCCGTCGATTAACCCGGCACAGAGCACGTTTGTCACCTCGAACCGGTCCGATGGATACCACAACCTGACGGTGAATGGATCTATCGTGCAGGATCTTGGCCAACACGAGCGGCTCGGCGCGCGCGCGTTCTTGAGCGACGGGCGCTACAGCTACGACAACGAAACCGCGGGAGGGCGCACGAGGGAAAGTCTCTTTCAGCTATTTAGCGACAATCGAATCGCTTCGATCTGGAGTTCACGCCTCAGTGTGTCTCGTCAACGCACCGAAAACGTCAACCTCGGCAGCTACCCGGCGGTGTACCGTTCCACCCACCTCGATGTCCTGTGGCGGAATATCGTCCGGCTTTCCAAGGATTGGACGCTAACCGGCGGTGCCACGCATCAGCAGCAGTCGGTCACGAGCGCCGAGCAGGGCAACATTCCGAGCGTCTCGCGCAATGTCACCGCCGTCTTCCTTGGTGCCAATGGCGCGTTCGCCGGAAATGAAATTCAGTTGAACGTGCGACATGACCAGTTCGGAGGATATGCAAGCACCCAGAACACATTCTATGCGGGCTACGGTCGGCAATTGGGTCATGGACTAGAGGCGATCGCCAGCTACTCAAGCGCCTTCAACGTGCCGCCGCTCGGTTATCTTTACTACAGCAACCCGTACTGGGCGGCTAATCCACTCTTGAAGCCCGAATCGGCGCACACGGTGCAGGCGGCGCTACAATGGTCCGGGGCTCCAGCCAATGTACGCTTGACGGTGTTCCAGACCACCGGCAACGACATGTGGGGCTTTGGCTCGACGCCGAACGGGATGACACAGTTTCAAAACATCGCCCGCACGCGTACGCGTGGCGTGGAGCTTGCCGCCCGGGGCACATGGCGGCGCTGGAGCTATGAGGCGAATGTGACCGTGCAGCAGCCACTCGCGCTGAGCGCGATCGGTCATCCGACGTTGCAACGTCTGGCCAGAAGCATGGCTAACGTCAATCTCGACTACGATTTTGGGCAGATAACAGCCGGTTTCCTCATTCATTACACCGGGCCACGGCCGGATGTGGCGTACTCGCCTACATTTACAGCAATTCCCGTGACCCTCGGCAGCTACACCACCGTCAGTCTGAGCGCCGACGGGCCGATCGGTAAAGACTTTCGCTGGAGCATGCGCGCCGAGAACCTGTTCGATAAGCGGTACGAAACTGCCTATAGCTACAATTCCGTGCCCTTCGGGGTGTTCGTGGGACTGACGTGGAGTCCGTTTGGACTCTGAAGCGCCAGCCGTCGGCATGCTCGAGCCATCGCTGTTAATCCATAGATCGGAA
>JAPTUI010000311.1 GCA_028067895.1 Pseudomonadota bacterium
CGGTCTTTCTGCCGGAGGGCTCTACGCGCACGGCGGCGGAGCTCGAGCCGCAGGAGAAGAACGCCCTCAGCCATCGAGAGCAAGCCTGTCGGGCCCTCGCCGCGCGCGCCGCCGAGCTCTTCGCGGCCCCTTGCGGGGCGGCTCCCGCGCCGGCGCGCCGGGGGCGACTGTTCGTGCTGGCGGCGCCCTCGGGAGCCGGCAAGACCTCTCTGGTCCGCGCGCTGCTTGAGCGTAAGCCGCAGCTGCATATGTCCATCTCCCACACCACCCGGCCGCAGCGGCCCACCGAGACGAACGGCCGCGAATACCACTTCGTGGACACCGAGGCGTTCGAGCGCAGCGTCGCCGAGGGCCGCTTCCTCGAGCATGCCCGGGTATTCGGCCATTACTACGGCACGGCGCGCGAACCGGTGGAACGTCAGCTCGCGGCGGGCGTGGACGTCGTACTCGAGATCGACTGGCAGGGCGCCCGCCAGGTGCGCGCTGCGCTGCCGGCGTGCGAGAGCATCTTCGTCCTGCCGCCGTCACGGACGGCGCTGGAGGAGCGGCTGCGCGGCCGGGCCACGGATTCCGCCGAGGTCATCGCCCGCCGGCTGCGCGAGGCGGCCGGGGACATGACCCATTGGAACGAGTTCGACTACGTCGTCGTCAACGACCAGTTCGGGCGGGCACTCGAGGACCTGGTGCACATCGTCGAGGGCCGCGGCGAGGCGCTGCTCGCCTGGCGGGCGGCGCTCGCGCCGCTGCTCGCGCCGCTGCTGGCCTGAACGGGCGTCTTTGCCGTATAGTAGGGTCCTCTGGGGCGCTCTGCCGCGCCCGTTAACCCATTGTCAGTACGCAAGAATCGCCATGGCCCGCATCACCGTCGAAGACTGTCTGCCGAACGTCGATAATCTCTTTCAACTGGTGATTCTGGCAGCGCAGCGTGCGCGGCGGCTGGCCAACGGCGCCGAGCCCACCGTGCCGGTCGAGAACGACAAGCCGACCGTGGTCGCGCTGCGCGAGATCGCCGCCGGCAACGTCACGGTCGAGATGCTGCGCGAGCCGGAGCCGCCGCCGGCAGAGCCCCCCGCCCCCGATGTGTCCGAGCTCGACATGCAGTCCGCGTTCCGCGCGCCGCAGTTCGGCCTGGGGGACTGAGCGCCGCCGGGCTCCCGCCCTGCGCACCGCCGCAACTGCCGGCGCTGGATTCGCCCCTGGCGGCTGTGTAGATTTCCAGTCCGGTGGTGGCGTGAGCGTCAAGCGCGTGGAGTGGATGTGACAGACCGTTCGGTCCGTGTGGCCGCGGGCCCCGAGAAGACTCAGGCAGGGCGCACGCGGGCAAGATCGGCACGACTCCCCCTGCGGGCGCAGCGCTGAGCACCATGGATTACGCGTCTTCCCTTCTCGGGCTGCTTCCCGGCGGAAGGCGCACTCCCGGGCTGAAGGAACTGCTGGCGACCGTCGGCAGCTACCTGCCGCCGGAGCAGGTGGCCCGCGTGCGCGCCGCCGCGGAAT
Organism: Pseudomonadota bacterium; assembly: GCA_028067895.1. Taxonomy (GTDB): domain Bacteria; phylum Pseudomonadota; class Gammaproteobacteria; order Steroidobacterales; family Steroidobacteraceae; genus 13-2-20CM-66-19. The sequence continues at coordinate 1,498 of JAPTUI010000311.1, forward strand.
TCGGGGCCTCGGCCCACCAGGGACAGAAGCGCCTCTCCGGCGAGCCGTACATCGCGCACCCGGTCGCGACCGCGGCCATTCTCGCCGACCTCAGACTCGATGCCGACACGCTCGTCGCGGCGATCCTGCACGACGTCATCGAGGACACCCCGACGCCGAAGGACCAGCTGGCCGAGCGCTTCGGCGCCGATGTCGCCGAGCTGGTCGACGGGGTGACCAAGCTCGACGCCATCCAGTTCAAGAACCGCGAAGAGGCGCAGGCGGAGTCGTTCCGCAAGATGCTGCTCGCGATGGTGCGCGACCTGCGCGTGATCCTGGTCAAGCTCGCCGACCGCACGCACAACATGCGCACGATCCAGGCGATGCCACCGCACCGCCGGCGGGCGATCGCCCGCGAGACGCTCGACATCTACGCGCCGATCGCCGAGCGGCTCGGCCTGTACAACCTGAAACTCGAGCTGGAGGAACTCGGGTTCCGCGCGCTGTATCCGCGCCGCTATCGGGTGCTGGAGCACGCGCTGCGCAAAGCGCGCGGCAACCAAAAGGAATTCCTCAAGAAGATCGAACAGCAGCTCTCGGCGGCGCTGAAGAAGCACGGCATCGAGGCGCGGGTCGAAATGCGCGAGAAGCACATCTACAGCATCTACCGCAAGATGCTGCGCAAGCGCGCCTCGCTCGCCGAGATCGTGGATGTGTACGGTCTGCGCATCATCGTCGATGAGTTCGATACCTGCTACCGCGCGGTCGGGGTGGTGCACTCGGTGTTCAAGCCGATGCCCGGTCGATTCAAGGACTACATCGCCATTCCGCGCGTCAACGGCTACCAGTCCCTGCACACCACGCTGTTCGGTCCGAACGCCGTGCCCATCGAGGTGCAGATCCGCACCGAGGATATGCATCGGGTGGCGGAGTCCGGCATCGCCGCGCACTGGAAGTACAAGAGCGGGGAGGACGCCGGCACCATGGAGCAGGCGCGCGCCCGCGAGTGGCTCTCGGAGCTCGTCGAGCTGCAGGAGGACGGCAGCTCCGAGGAGTTCCTCGAGAGCGTCAAGGTCGACCTGTACCCGGACAAGGTGTACGTCTTCACGCCCAAGGGCAAGATCCTGCGCCTGCCGAGCGGGGCAACCGTGGTCGACTTCGCCTACGCGGTGCACACCGACGTCGGCAACCGCTGTGTCGCCGCCAAGGTCGACCGGCGCCTCACGCCGCTGCGCACGGTGCTGCGCAACGGCCAGACCATCGAGATCATCACCGCCAAGGGCGCAGTCCCCAATCCCGCCTGGGTGGGGTTCGTCGTCACCGCCAAGGCGCGCAGCGCGATCCGCCACTACCTGAAGAGCCTGCGCCGCACCGAGGCGATCGCACTCGGCCAGCGGCTGCTCGCCCAGGCGCTCGCGGAGTTCCACCTCGCGCTCGAGAAGGTTCCGCCCGAGACGCGCATCGTGACGCTCGGGGAGTTCGGCATGAAGGACATGGACGAGTTGTACGAGCGGATCGGCCTCGGCGAGCGTCTCGCCCCGCTCGTGGCGCGCCGACTGTTGCCGGCGGGCGCCCCGCAGGACGGCGCGCAGCTGCCCGCACCGCTCGCCATCGCCGGCACCGAAGGGCTGCTCGTAACCTACGCGCGCTGCTGCTTCCCGCTGCCGAATGACCCGGTGTTCGCATTTCTCTCCGCCGGGCGCGGCGTGGTCATCCACCGCGACCGCTGCGTGAACGTCGAGGACTACCGCAAACACCCCGAAAAGTGGCTGCCGGTGAGCTGGCAGCCTGCCCCGGAGCGGCTGTTCAGCTCCGAGATCCGCGTCGATGTGGTCAACCGTACCGGTGTGCTCGCCCGGGTCGCTGCGGCGATCGCCAGCGCCGACACCAACATTCATCACGTCTCGATCGAGGAGCAGGAAGGCGACGCCACGACCTTGACGTTCGAGCTGAAAGTGCGCGACCGCAAGCAGCTCGCGCACGTGATGCGCGTGATCCGCCGCATGCCCGACGTGGCGCGGGTCAGTCGCACCATCGCCGCGCACGCCCGCGGCGGGCGCGCCGACAGCGACGAGCTCGACGATCCGGATTCGAATTCCCACACTGCATGAGGATGGACATGAGCCGCACGATCATTCAGACCGACCACGCGCCGGCGGCAATCGGCACGTATTCGCAGGCGGTGCGCGTCGGGGACACGGTGTATCTCTCCGGGCAGATTCCGCTCGATCCGGCCACCAAGGAGCTGGTCGGCGGCGGCATCGAGGCGCAGATCCACCGCGTGTTCGAGAATCTCAAGGCCGTGGCCGAGGCGGCCGGCGGCTCGCTCGCGCAGGCGGTGAAGGTCAACGTCTACCTGACCGACCTGACGCATTTCCCCAAGGTCAACGAGATCATGGCGCAGTATTTCCCGCAGCCTTACCCGGCGCGCGCGGCGGTCGGTGTGGCGCAGCTGCCCAAGGGCGCGCGCGTCGAGGCGGAGTGCATCCTGTACCTTGGCTGAAACGGCCCGCAAACGCGGCGCGAACGAACAGCGCCCGGTGACGGCGCTGCGCGGCGTCGGGGCGGCGCTCGCCGATCGGCTGCGCCGCCTCGGGGTCGAGCAGGTGCAGGATCTGCTGTTCATCCTGCCCGTTGATTACGACGACCGCACCGAGTGCCGGCGCATCGGGGAGTTGTTCCCCGGGATGCGCGCGCTGATCGAAGCGGAAGTACAGCTCACCGAGGTCGTGTTTCGCCGGCGCCGGCAGCTGCTGACGCGCCTGTCGGACGGTTCGGGCCTCCTGACGCTGCGGTTCTTTCACTTCTCCGCCGCTCAGCAGGAGGGGCTCGCGCGCGGGGCGCGCCTGCGGGTGTTCGGCGAGGTGCGCCGCGGGCCGCAGGGCCTGGAGATCGTCCACCCGGAGTACCAGCGGGTCACCGAGCACTCCGGGGCGGTGCAGGACACACTGACGCCGCTGTACCCGCTGACCGAAGGGGTCACCCAGGGGCGGCTGCGCATGCTGATCGGACAGGCGCTGCGTGAACTGGACAGCGCCGGCGTGCACGACTGGGTGCCGCGCGAGCTGTTGGAGGATCTGCACCTGCCCTCGCTGCGCGAGGCGCTGCATTACGTGCATCGGCCGCCGAAGCAGGCGCAGCTCGCGCAGCTCAGCGCGCGGCGCCATCCGGCGCAGCGGCGGCTCGCCTTCGAGGAACTGCTCGCCCACCAGGCGAACCTGCGGCTGATCAAGCGCGCCACGCGCACCGATCCGGCCTGGGCGCTCGAGGATGCCGAGGGGCTCTCGGCGCGCCTGTTGGCTTCGCTGCCGTTTCAACTGACCGCAGCGCAGGCGCGTGCGTTGGCCGAAGTGGAAGCCGACGTGCGTGCCGAGCGGCCGATGGTGCGCCTGGTGCAGGGCGATGTCGGCTGCGGCAAGACCGTCGTGGCGGCGCTGGCCGCGGCGCGCGCTGCGGGCAGCGGCCTGCAGGCGGCGCTGATGGCGCCCACGGAACTCCTCGCCGAGCAGCACGCGCGCAACTTTCGCGCCTGGCTGCAGCCGCTCGGGTTGCCCGTGGCGCTGCTCTCGGGCGCCCAGCCGGCCCGCGCGCGGCGCAGCGCGCTCGAGGCGGTCGCCTCCGGCGAGGTACGCATGGTCGTCGGCACGCACGCGCTGTTTCAGGAGGGCATTGAGTTCGCGCACCTCGCGCTGGTGATCGTCGATGAGCAGCACCGCTTCGGGGTGCAGCAGCGCCTGCGCCTGCAGGAGAAAGGCCGTGCGCGCGGCCGCTTTCCGCATCAGCTGATCATGACCGCGACACCGATCCCGCGCACGCTCGCGATGACCGCGTACGCGGACCTGGACGTGTCGGTGATCGATGAGCTGCCGCCGGGACGCACACCGGTGCAGACGGTTGTGGTGCCCGAGCAGCGCCGCGACGAAGTCGTCGCACGGGTGGCGCAGGCCTGCCGCTCGGGCCGGCAGGTGTACTGGGTCTGTCCGCTCATCGAGGAATCCGAGGAACTGCGCGCCCAGGCAGCGGAGGAGACCGCCGCGGTGCTCGCCGAGGCGCTGCCGGAGCTGCGCGTCGATCTGGTACACGGCCGGCTCGCCTCGGCCAGGAAAGAGGCGGCGATGCACGCCTTTCAGGCCGGACACATCCAGGTGCTGGTCGCCACGACCGTGATCGAGGTCGGCGTCGATGTGCCGAATGCAACGCTGATGGTGATCGAGAACGCCGAGCGCATGGGACTGGCGCAGTTGCACCAGCTGCGCGGGCGCGTCGGGCGCGGTGCGGCGGCGAGCAGCTGCGTGCTGCTGTACCGCGCACCGCTCTCCGCGCTCGCCCGCCGCCGTCTGGAGGTGATGCGCCAAACCAACGACGGGTTCGAGATCGCGCGGCGCGACCTTGAGTTGCGCGGCCCGGGTGAGCTGCTCGGCACCCGTCAGACGGGTCTGGCGCAGATGCGGGTGGCGGACCTGATCCGCGACGCCGACCTGCTGACGCGGGTGCAGGCGGCCGCCGAGGTGCTCCTCGAGCGCTATCCGGATAATATCGCGGCGCTGTCGGCCCGCTGGCTGGCCGGCGGCGAGCAGTACGGGAGAGTAGGTTAGGCGTATGTCAGCGACGAGCGATGCAGTCCACCCCGCGCGCGGTCCGAGTGAGGCGCCGTTCGTGCACCGCGTGGCGCGGCGGCTCGAGGAGTACGCGCGGCTCGCCCGCTTCGACCGGCCGATCGGCACCTGGCTGCTGATGTGGCCGACGCTCTGGGCGCTGTGGATCGCCGGGCGCGGCCGGCCGGATCCGCAGGTGCTCGTCGTGTTCGTACTCGGCGTCATCGTCATGCGCGCCGCCGGCTGCATCATCAATGACTTCGCCGACCGCAACATCGATCCGCACGTGAAGCGGACCCGGGACCGGCCGCTCGCGGCGCGGCGCGTGTCGCCGGCCGAGGCGCTGGCCTTGTTCGGGGCACTGATGCTCGTGGCGCTCGTGCTCGTGAGCCGGCTGAACCGCCTGACGATCGAGCTGGCCGTGGTGGGGGCCGCGCTCACCGCTTCCTACCCGTTCGTGAAGCGGTTCTTCCCGCTGCCGCAGCTGTACCTGGGACTGTCGTTCGGCGGCTGGAGCATTCCGATGGCCTTTGCCGCCGAGCTCGGCACGGTGCCGAAGGCAGCCTGGGTGATGTACATCGCGGCGGTGTTGTGGGCCGTGGTCTACGACACGCTCTATGCCATGGTCGATCGCGACGATGACCGCAAGATCGGTATTCAGTCGAGCGCGCTGCTGTTCGCCGATCTCGACCGGGTATGGGTCGGGGTGCTGCAGGGGCTGGTGCTGATCGCGCTCGTGCTCGCCGGGCGCGAGCTGAAATTGGGCGGCTGGTACGCCGCGGGGCTCTGCGCCGCGGCGGTCCTGTTCGCCTACCAGCAGTGGCTCGCTCGTCGTCGCGAGCCGGCCGCTTGCCTGCGGGCCTTTCTGAACAACAACTACGTTGGCATGGCCATCTTCATCGGCGTGGCGCTGCATTACGTCTACGCGCGCTGAGCGGCGCGCAACTTTTGCGCGCCGGCGGGGTTATGTCTGCGTGCCGCGCGGCCGCGGCACGCGGGAGCTTCCAGCGTGCCCTGAGGGCGCGCAACAGGGGGACGAGCGATGAACACCAATGCCGATCCGAATGCGAGCCTCAATCCGCAGATGGTTTTTTGCCGTGCCTGCGGCCGGCAGGTGCACGTCAGCGCCACGAGCTGCCCGGGCTGCGGGGCGCGCCAGATCGCTGCCGGGGAGTCGGCGCGGCTGCTGCTCCCGGCGTTTCTGCTGTGCCTGGTGTTCGGGTACCTCGGCGCGCACCGCTATTACGCCGGCAAGATCGGCACCGGGATCCTGATGTTGCTCACCGCCGGCGGGCTCGGGATCTGGGTGCTGATCGATCTGATCATGCTGCTCAGCGGGACGTTCACCGACATCGAGGGCCGGCGTCTGACGCGCTGGCTGTGAGCGGCGCGGCTCAGAAGGTCAGCATCACCCGGATAAGACCGAGCACCATATCGAGCGTGCGGCCGCCGCCGGGGTGCTGCCAGTACTCCAGGTCCGGCTGCACGGTCCAGCCGTGCAAGGCGTCGAACTGATAGTACGTTTCGATTTCGCGCTCGAAACGGTGCGGGAAACCTAACGCTGCGCTGAGGCGGCTGTCACTGTAGGCGAGACCGAACTCTTGGCACCCAGAATTGACCCTGTGCTGCGCGGTTCCTGACCGCACGCGCAGAGCCTCGGTCCCGAGGGACCTTTCATCCGGTTCGCGCTTCTCAGCGGTCGCACTTGCCTAGCTTGGTTGAACCGAACCGCGTCTCGGATCCGCTCCACGCGCTTCACGTCCCGCCTGCCCGGCGGTAGAGGCTTTTAACCGGACTGTGATTTTATCCAGTTGTACTAACTGATGCAATTCTGGGGTCTGATGTCTTTGGCCGGCAGCCATCCCGCTGCGCGGTGATTTAAACCGCCGGGGTCGCTCACCCTCCCAGTTCGCGTCAACACACCTGCGCTGCGCGTGCCGCGGCGCTTGCAGCGCGGGGCGTTTTCAGTACAGTGCGCGCACAGTACGCACGCCGCAAGCGCCTGAGAGTCTCCCTGGAGTGAACACACAGAAGAACCAGTCGTTCGTGCGCCGCCTGCGCTTCGCGCTCGCGGGTCTCGGACACGCGCTGCGCAGCGAGCGCAGCCTGCGCACCCAGGGGGCGCTGTTCGTGCTCGTGCTGATCGCGCTCATCGTGCTGCATCCCGGCGCGCTGTGGTGGGCCGCAGTGCTGCTGGCCAGTGCCGCGGTGCTGGCGGCGGAACTGTTCAACACCGCGCTCGAGGCCCTGGCCGATCATCTGCACCCGGATCAACATCCGCGCATCCGCATCGTCAAGGACTGCGCCGCCGCGGGGGTGCTCATCGCCAGTCTCGGGGCGCTCGCCGTTGGCATCGCGCTCGCGGTTCATCTCCTGCGGCGCTGAGCCGCACTGGTCAAGAAATGCGCAATCGTCGACCGGGCGGGCCGACGCGCGTTGACAATCGGGGCGGCGGCCGGGAACATTCGCGGCGCGGAATCCCGTCCGCCGATGCCCCTGGATCCCCATGACTGCACTGAATCCCGCTGCGCTCGGCACCGTGCGCCACGATTGGACGCTCGCGCAGGTACAGGCGCTGCTCGAGCTGCCGCTGCTCGATCTGCTCCTGCACGCGCAGCGCGTGCACCGCGAGCACCACGCGCCGAACACGGTGCAGATGAGCACCCTGCTGTCGGTGAAGACCGGCGCCTGCCCCGAGGACTGCGCCTATTGCTCGCAGAGCGTGCGCTACGACACCGGCCTCGAGCGCGAGTCGCTGATGGAGGTCGCCGCGGTGCGCGAGTCCGCCGCCCGCGCCAAGGCCGCTGGCGCGACGCGCTTTTGCATGGGCGCGGCGTATCGCTCGCCGAAGGCCAAGGACCTCAAGGTCATCGCCGCGATGATCCGTGCGGTGCGCGCCCTCGGGATGGAGACCTGCGCCACGCTCGGCATGCTGACCCCCGAGCAGGCGCGCGAGCTGAAGGACGCCGGGCTCGACTACTACAACCACAATCTGGATACCTCCCCGGAGTTCTACGGCGAGATCATCACCACGCGCACCTACCAGGACCGGCTCGATACGCTGGACGCGGTGCGCGGCGCGAATCTCAAGGTGTGCTGCGGCGGCATTCTCGGCCTGGGCGAGTCCCCGAGCGACCGCGCCGGGCTGCTGCTGACGCTCGCCAACCTGCCCGAGCACCCCGAGAGCGTGCCGATCAACCAGCTGGTGAAGATCGAGGGCACGCCGCTCGCGGACAGCGCGCCGCTCGATCCGTTCGAGTTCGTGCGCGCCATCGCCGTGGCGCGGCTGCTCATGCCGCGCGCCTACGTGCGTCTCTCGGCCGGCCGGCAGAGCATGAGCGATGAGCTGCAGGCGCTGTGCTTCATGGCCGGCGCCAACTCGATTTTCTACGGCGAGCGCCTGCTCACGACCGGCAACCCGGATGTCGAGCGCGATCGCCGGCTGTTCGAACGATTGGGCTTGAAGGCCGAGGCCGGCGCCGCCGAGACGGACGAGGCGGCCGCCGGACAGGCCTGCGCGCACCCCCGAGCGCATGCAGAGACAGCCGCTTGAGCCGCTGCTCGCGCAGCTGGAGCGCGAGCAGCGTCGTCGTCGCCGCCGCACGGTCGAAGGTTATGCGAGCGCGGGCAGTCACGCCGAGCTGATCATCGCGGGCCGTCGCCTCGTCGATTTCAGCAGCAACGACTACCTGGGACTGGCCGGCCATCCCGGGCCCGCCGCGGCCATGGCGCAGTGCGCCGCGCGCACCGGCGCCGGCAGCGGCGCCTCGCACCTGATCAGCGGCCACGGGGCGGAACACGACGCGCTCGAGGAGGCGCTGGCGGCCTACACGGGTCGGGAGCGCGCGCTTCTGTTCTCTACCGGCTACATGGCCAACCTCGGCGTCATGAGCGCATTGGGCGGACCGGGCGAGTGCGTGCTGCTCGATCGGCTGAGCCACGCGTCCCTGATCGACGGAGCCAAACTCTGCGGGGCGCGGCTGCGGCGCTTTGCTCACGCGGATGTGGCCGCGGCCGAACGTCTGCTCGGCTCGGTCGCACAGCCGACGGCCGTGCTGGCCACCGACGGGGTCTTCAGCATGGACGGTGATGTCGCGCCCCTGGCGGCGCTGGCGCGCGCGGCGCGCGCGCATGAGGCTTGGTTCGTCGTCGACGATGCGCACGGCCTCGGGGTCCTCGGGCCGACGGGCCGAGGCGCACTCGAAGCGGCAGGCCTGAGCGCCGAGGAGGTGCCCGTGCTGGTCGGCACGCTGGGCAAGGCGTTCGGCTCATTCGGCGCATTCGTGGCCGGCAGCGCGGCGCTGATCGATCTGTTGGTGCAGAAGGCCCGCCCGTACGTCTACACCACGGCGCTGCCGCAGCCGGTGGCGGCCGCTACGCGCGCGGCCCTCGAGCTGGCGCAACGCGAGCCGTGGCGGCGCGAGCGGGTGCTGCAACTCACGGTGCGCTTTCGTGCCGCGGCCGCGGCCGCCGGCGTGCCGCTCAGCGACTCGGCGACGCCCATCCAGCCGATCCCGCTCGGCAGTGCGCACGCGGCGCTCGAGGCGCAGCGCGCCCTCGCTGACGCCGGGTTCTGGGTGGTGGCGATCCGCGCGCCCACCGTGCCGGCCGGACAGGAGCGGCTGCGCGTGACGCTCACGGCGGCGCACACCGAGGCCCAGGTCGATGCCTTGGCCGAGACGCTCGGGCAGGCCTGCCGCTTCGCCGGCACCGCCTGCGGTGCGACAAGCCCATGAGCCGTCTGCACGTCGAAGTCCGCGGCGCCGGTCCCCCGGTGGTGATGCTGCACGGCTGGGGGCTGAACGTGCGGGTCTGGGACACCCTGGGCGCAGCGCTCGAAGCGCGTGCGCGGCTGATCGCGCTCGATCTGCCGGGGCATGGACGCAGTCCGTGGCGCGCCGATCGCGCCGCGGTGGATCAGCAGGTGCAGTGGCTCGGGGAGACGGTGGCCGAGGCGATCGGTGCCGAACCGTACAGCCTGCTCGGCTGGTCGCTCGGCGGGCAGCTCGCACTGGCGTGGGCGGCTGCGCCGCCGGCGGGCCTGCCCGCCCCGGCACACCTGGCGTTGATCTGTGCCACGCCGCGATTCACAGCCGCGCCCGACTGGC
>JAPTUI010000616.1 GCA_028067895.1 Pseudomonadota bacterium
CCCGTTCACGGTATTCAACATCGGCGGGAACAAGTGCCGCCTAATCGCAGTGATCCATTGCAACCGGCGCAAGGTGTACATCCGCCAGGTGCTCACCCATGCCGAGTACGACCGCGACAAGTGGAAGCGGAGAAACTGAATATGCGCCATGCACACAACACCACCCCTGACCCGGAGGCGATCCTGCGGGCCTGGATGCCGTTCAAGAAGGCGATCGGCGTGACTGCGGTGCGGACCGAGGCGGAATATTCGGCCGCGCGGTCCGTCGTCGATGCCCTGATTGACGAGATCGGCGACGACGAGAGCCATCCCCTTGCCGACGTGCTCGATTATCTCTCGGATCAGGTGGAAGCGTACGAGGACGAGCACACCGTCATCCCTGAGGCGTCACCCGCTGAGACGCTGCGCTTCCTGATGCAGCAGCACGCGCTCAAGCAGGAGGATCTGGTCGACTGCGCGCCGCAGAGCCGGATTTCAGACATCCTCAACGGCCGGCGGGCCATCAGCAAGGACCTCGCGAGGAAGCTCGCCCGGCGGTTCCGCGTCGCGGCGGATCTGTTCATTTGAGGCGGTCCGAGGCAAACGCAGCGGTCTCCTCGGCGAATCGGACCGACAGCTCTCAGGCCTGAACTCACTGACGGCGGTTGAGACCTCGCAGCGATTGCAGGATCATCCCCGCCCCGTGGATGTCCGGGACGCCCACACCGGGGATGCCGGTCTGCAGCAAAGAGACGCCCGCGGCCTGCTCGGCGGGCAGAGGCCCGCACCCATGGGCGAGGTGCCGTAGACACGTCCGCATCGGTGACGAGCTCGATCTTGGTGTGCGTCAGTCCCCGCAGGGCCGTTGTGGAAAGTGGAGTCGAGAGGCTCATGCGCGGGACTCCTGTGACGCCCAGAGGGAGGCGGCGACGGAGCGGCGCAACCAGGCGCCCGAGGTGCGCCAACGGCGCGCAGCGTTCGTGAGGGTCCATTCCCGCAGATGCGCGTTCCGGCGCAGCGAAACGCGGTGGCGGTGGGGAGCGCGACCGGCGCGCGCGATGGTCACGATGGTGCAGCCTGTGCGGCGGTAGGCGCAGATGGATACGAGCGGAACGGCGGCAGGTGCCCCTGCGGTCGGCGGCGAAATGGAAGCTGAAAACGATAATGGAAGGCTGGATCAGCCTTCGGATATCGGGGTGAGAGGATTCGAACCTCCGGCATCTGCGTCCCAAACGCAGCGCTCTACCAGACTGAGCTACACCCCGATCGAAGAACACTGATAGGAGGCTGACTTTGTTCCCTAGCTGCTCTACCGGCGTTACCGCCTGTGCCAAGTGAACAGAATCGGTCAGTGCCCATAACGAACGCCGGACCCTCTGCTCCCAAAGCAGATGCGCTACCAGACTGCGCCATGCCCCGAACCGTGCCATGCCCGGGAGAGAACCCCCTGGCGGCACGGCATGATATGCGAGAATACGGGTCCTTCGAAAGGGCTCAAGTTCAGGCAGCGCATGACGGCACAGGTGATTGACGGGCGCAAAGTCGCCAGCGAAGTCAAAGCTCAGGTCCGCACCGCCCTCGAATCCGCCGTCGCGCGGGGGCACCGCCGGCCGGCACTCGCCGTCGTCAAAGTGGGCGACCATCCGGCTTCCGAAGTGTATGTGCGCAATAAACGTAAATCCTGCGAGGAAGTCGGTATCCGCTCCGTCGCCCACGACCTGCCCGGGTCGACCTCGGAAATCCAGCTCCTCACCCTGATCGACGAGCTCAATGCCGACCCGGAGATAGATGGCATCCTGGTCCAGCTGCCCCTGCCCGATCAGATCCAGTCGACCGCGGTCATCGAGCGAATCGATCCCACTAAAGACGTCGATGGCTTCCACCCGTACAACGTCGGCCGCCTGGCCCAGCGCATTCCCCTCATTCGCCCCTGCACGCCCTATGGGGTCATCAAGCTGCTCGAGCACATCAGGGCGCCGATGAAGGGGCAGCACGCGGTCATCGTGGGGGCATCGAATATCGTCGGACGGCCCATGTCGCTCGAACTGCTGCTGATGGGCGCAACCACCACCGTATGCCATCGATTCACGGCGGATCTCGCGGTGCACGTTGGCCAGGCGGATATCCTCGTCGTCGCGGTGGGCAAGCCGGGACTGATCCCTGGAGAATGGATCAAACCCGGCGCCGTCGTCATCGACGTCGGCATGAACCGCCTCGAGAACGGCCATCTGGTCGGTGATGTGCACTTCGCCGCCGCCAGCGAACGGGCCGGCTGGATCACCCCCGTGCCCGGTGGCGTCGGTCCGATGACGGTGGCGATGCTCATGCACAACACCTTCGAGGCGTTCCAGCGTCGCGTCGCATTGCCGCACTGAGGCAGCGGGCTGCCGCGCCGGCGGCAAGCGCCGGCCGCGATGCGACGCGGGGTCGCAAATGCAGAGTTTTTACAGGTTCTCCCTGCCGCCACTGCTTAGAGTATCGGCCGAGCCGCAGTGCACTTGATGCACCTGCAGCCCCGCCCTTCACCCTGGGAGACCTCCATGTCCAGCGCAATCTCATCGGCCACGGCGGCCTGGCCAAGCCTCTTCGGCAGCACCTGCGGTGCCGCTTCGAGCAGCTCCTCGGGCGCCAGCGGTCTGGCGCAGGCGGAACAGCAGCTGTTTGCAGCCATTGACACCAACGGCAACGGCTCGATCAGCCAGAACGAGCTGACCCATTTCATGAGTGCACTGAGCGGCAGCGCGAGCCCAACCCCGAGCAGCGCTGCCAGCACGCTGTTCGGAGCGCTCGCCACCAACGGCAGCAGCAGCGCCAGCAGCAGTCCCGGCGGCGGTATCTCGCTGCAGGACTTCCAGAGCAACATCAGCACGTTCCTCACCGCGCTGCGCAGCCAACTCGCCGCGGCGGCGGCCGCCGGCGAAGCGAACGCGGGCGCAACGGCCAGTGCCTCGAGTGCCGCGGCGAGCGGCAGCCCAGGCAGCGCACACGGGATGCACCACGGACATCAGGGGCACGGCGGCGCTGATGCGCTCCTGGCCTCGCTGATGCAGCAGCTGAGCACGAGCTCAGCGCAAAGCAGCGGACTTGCCGGCGTGAGCCTCAGCACCCTCGCCTAGGGGAGGGCGCGGACCTCGCGCGTCCGGTCAGGCCCGCCGCCAGTCCGTCACACCACCGGGCTTGTCCTCGAGCACCACGCCGGCTGCGGCGAGCTCATCGCGGATGCGGTCTGACTCCGCCCAGTTCTTCGCCTTGCGCGCCGCAACGCGCGCCGCGATGCGCTGCTCGATGTCCGCATCACTCAACGTCGCAGCAGTCCCTGCCGGGGTTGCCGCCTGCGCCGCAGGCTTGCCGAGGCGCAGCCACTGTTCGGACGGCACGGTGAACAGTCCGAGCACACCGCCGAGCGCTCGCAGCAGCGCGCCGAGCGAGGCGGCCCGAGCACCATCGCCGGCATCGCGCGCGGCGTTCACTTCACGCGCCAGCGTCTGCAGCACGGCAAGCGCCTCCGGAGTATTGAAGTCATCGTCCATCGCCGCCTGGAACCGCTCTGCGTACGGGCCGTCCGCCGGCGCCGCCTCGGGTAGCGCGCGCAGCGCCAGATGCAGCCGCTGCAGCGCCGCGTCGGCCTGCTCGAGCTGCTCGAGCGAATAGTTGATTGGCCCGCGGTAGTGGCTCGAGAGCACGAAGAAGCGCAACACCTCGGGATGGCGCAGCGTCGGCAGCACCTCGCGCACGGTGAAGAAGTTGCCGAGTGACTTCGACATCTTCTCGTTGTCGACGTTGACGAACCCGTTGTGCATCCAGATCTCGGCGAACCGCTCGCCGGTCGCCGCACACGACTGCGCAATCTCGTTCTCGTGGTGCGGGAACTTCAGGTCCATGCCGCCGCCGTGAATGTCGAAGTGCGGCCCGAGCAGCTCGACCGACATCGCCGAGCATTCGATGTGCCAGCCGGGCCGACCCCGTCCCCAGGGAGAGTCCCAGGCCGGCTCGTGCGGCTTGGCGTGCTTCCACAGCACAAAATCGAGCGGGTCGCGCTTCGCCTCGTCCACCTCGACCCGTGCCCCGGCGCGCAGGTCCGCGAGGCGCTTTCCCGAGAGCCGCCCGTAGCCGTCGAATTTCGCCACCGCATACATCACGTCACCGTTCAGCGCGACATACGCGTAGCCGCGATCGATGAGCTTCTCCACCATCGAGACGATCGCCGGCACGTGCTGCGTGGCGCGCGGTTCAAGATCCGGACGGATGATGCCGAGCGCCGCACAGTCCTCGTACATGGCCGTGATGAAGCGTCCGGTGAGCGCATCGATCGGCTCGCCGTTCTCCGCTGCCCGCTTGATGATCTTGTCGTCGATATCGGTAATGTTGCGCACGTAGGTCACTCGCAACCCACGGTGGCGCAGATAGCGCGCCACGGCATCGAACACGATCATCATGCGCGCATGACCGATGTGCAGATAGTCGTACACCGTCATGCCACAGACGTACATGCGCACCTCGCCCGGCACGATGGGCGTCAGGGGCTGTTTCTCTCCGGTAAGTGAATTATGGATGCGGATCATGGTGGTCTTTTCGAAGTCAGAATGCGGCGGTCCGCGCGCGCGGCGCGGCTTACGCGAAACGTGCGAGGCGCCGCGCAGGCTCCCCGGCCGGCATCACGCGCAGCAGCGGCCCGAGTTCCGGACCATGGCCGAGTCCGGTCAGCGCGAAGCGCAAGGGGCGAAACAGCTGTGCACCCTTGCGCCCGCTCGCGGCACGCGCAGCCGCCGCGATGGCCGCGAAGTCACCGCCATCGGCGGCCGCCCGGGCCGCAGCGGCAAAAAATTCGCAGCCGGCCTCGCGCACCAGATCGGCGCCCTCCCCGGTGAGCTCCGGTGCAGGCCCGAAGACGATGTCGATCCAGGGTTGGGCATCCTGCGGCAGCACCACGTTCGGCAGCACTGCGGCACAGAACTCCCTCGCCGTGCGTGGCTCCAGACCGATCGGCAGCCGCGCCGCGAGCCAGTCGCGCGCCACCTCCGGGGCGAGGCGGTGGACGGCCTGCTTCTGCCAGACGGTCAGCTGCTGTTCGTCGAAATGGGCCGGTGCGCGGCCGAGATGCTGCGGATCGAACGCGTCGGCGAGCGCATCGAGCGCGAGCAGCTCGTGCTCGAGGCTCGAGTGTCCGAGCCGGAAGAGGTAATTCACCAGCGCCTCGGGCCGATAGCCGCGCTCGCGGAACTCGCGCACGCTGGCCGCACCGTGGCGCTTGGAGAGCGGCGCACCATCGGACCCGAGGATCAGGGAGATGTGCCCATAGCGGGGCGCAGGCAGCCCGAGCGCCTCGAGGATCAGCAGCTGGCGCGGCGTATTGGTCAGGTGGTCCTCCCCGCGCAGCACCTGCGTGATGCCCATGGTCGCATCGTCGAGAGCGTTCGAGAAAAAGAACGCCGCTGAGCCGTCCGCGCGCCGGATCACGAAATCGCCGATGTCATCGGACAGGAAGCTCTGCGCCCCATGCACCAGATCGGTGAATTCGATGCGCCTGCCGACCGGCACCCGGAAGCGCAGCGTAGCGGGCTGTCCGGCATCGAGGCGGCGACGGCGCGCGTCCTCGCCGAGCTCGCGGCAGGTCCCCGGGTAGCGTGGAGCGTGTCCCGAAGCACGCTGCGCGTGGCGCGCCGCTTCGAGCTCGAGAGCACTGCAGAAACACGGATAGACCGCGCCCTGACGTTCCAGCTCGGCGAAGCGCTGCGCATAAAGCGCGGCGCGCTGCGACTGGAAATACGGTCCGAGCGCATCCTCACACCCCGGACCGGCATCCCACGTAAGGCCGAGCCAGCGCAGGTCCTCGAGCAGCCCCTCGGTGTGCTCCGTTCGGCTGCGGCTGGCGTCGGTGTCCTCGATGCGCAGCACGAAGCGCTCGGCTCCGTGGCGTGCGAGCAAATAGTTGAACAGCGCGGTGCGCGCGTTGCCGAGGTGCAGCTCACCGGTCGGACTCGGGGCGAACCGAGTCGCTCCGCGCGCGAACGTCCGGCCGGTTGTGCGGTCCATCTCTCCCATGGTGGGCAATAGTACGGGGTTTGAGCCGGCGCTGCTAAGATGAGGCGCCTGAGCGAGTCCCCTGGGAGATCCGATGCAAGACTGGAAATGCTCTGCTGCGCGCTGGCGCGCCTTCACCGCCGCCGCAACGCTGCTACTGGCCTGCAGTTGCGGCCTGCTCGTGGCGCCGGCGGCCCGCGCACAGACCTCGCAGCCGAACCCCGAGGTGCGCGTCGTCACGAATATGGGCTCCTTCGTGATCGAACTGCGCCCGGACCGCGCGCCGCTCACGGTGGCGAACTTCCTGCGCTACGTGCGCGCCGGCTTTTACACCGACACCCTGATCCACCGCGTCGTGGCCAATTTCGTCATCCAGGGCGGTGGCCATAACGCCACGGCGCCCTATGCACTGAAGCCGACCGGCCCGCCAGTCGACAATGAGTCCGGTAATGGCCTGGAGAATAAGCGCGGCACCGTCGGTCTCGCCCGCGGTCCGGATCCGGACTCCGGAACCTCGCAGTTCTATATCAATCTGGTCGACAACCCCGAGCTCGATCCGCTGCCGACCCGGTGGGGGTACGCGGTGTTCGGGAAAGTGATCCAGGGCATGAACGTCGTCGAGCAGATCGGACTGGTGCCCACCGGAGCGTTCGGGCCGTTCAAGTCCGAAGCCCCGCTGACGCCCATTGTGATCGAGTCCATGACCGTGGTCACGCCAAACGCCTCCGGAGCAAGTCCGGCCGCGACGACGCCCGCCCCCGCGGCGAGCAGCGCTGCAGCGCCGGCCGCCGCGCCGACGCCGAACGGTTCGGCCGCGCCCGGCGCATCGGGCACGCCACCGGCCGCCGGCGCATCCAGCAGCCCCGTGACCACGCCACCGGCTGCGGAGGCGGATCGCACGCCGAGTAAACCTGCGACCCAACCCACCGGCACTCCCCCCCCGAAAAAGTGACCTCCGCCCAGACCGGCGTTGAACCGGGTCGCTGCCTGTTCGTCTCGGACGTGCACCTCGACACCGTGGCGGGGGCGGCCGAGGCGCAGTTTCTCGCCCTGCTGCGCACCGAAGCGCCGCGAGTCGAGGCGCTCTACATCCTCGGGGATCTGTTCGAGTCTTGGGTCGGCGATGACACGCCCGCCCATCCGGCCGTGATCGAGGCGCTGGCGGCGCTCAGCGCCAGTGGCGTGGGCTGCTTCGTGCTCCATGGCAACCGGGATTTTCTCCTCGGCAGCGGCTTCGCCGAGCGCACTGGATGCCACCTGCTGCCGGATCCGGTCGTGAGGGAGTTCGGCGGCGAACGGGTGCTGCTCACACATGGCGATGCACTCTGCACGGACGATCACGCCTATCAGGAATTGCGCACGACCGTGCGGGACCCGGCCTGGCAACGGCGTTTTCTCGCCCTTCCCCTCGCGACGCGGGAATTACTCGCCAACGAGGCGCGCGCCGGGAGCCGCGCGCACACCTCGCGCACACGGCCCACCATCATGGACGTCAATCCCGGCGCGGTCGAAGCGGCCTTCCGGGCCACGGGCGCCCGCCGCATCATACACGGGCACACCCACCGCCCCGCCGTACATGACACGCAAATCGACGGCCGGCCCGCGCAGCGCATGGTGCTCGGGGCATGGTATGAGCAGGGCAGCTGCCTCAGCTACGAGGCAGGTCGCTACCACCTGCGCGCGCTGCCCCGATGAGCCCGACGGCCCATTGGGGCAGCGCCACCGCCGCTCAGGACTGAGGCGCAGCGGGCGGGGCCGGTGGCTGCGGCGGTGCCATGCGCATGCGCATGCGCATGCCGCGCGGTCCCATCGGGCCGTGCATTCCGAACCACGGATGTGGCGGCACCAGCACTTTGAATTTCGCCATCTGCTCGGCGCTGAGCACGTGCGCCATCTTGGCCATCATCTGGCGTTTCGCAGCGATGTGTGCCTGACGCATCGCACGCATCGCGCGCATCATCTGCTGCATGCTGGTGCGCATCGCGGCGTGCTGCTCAGCTAGGATCGCCTGGACCTGCTGACGCTGTGCAGCCGTCAGGTCCAACAATACGGTCAGCTGGTGCAGCCGCCACTGCTCCATGCGGCGCATCCGATGCGTCCGGGCCGCAATTCCGTGCTGCTGCCAGCCGCGCGCGAGCTGCGGCGTCGGGGTCTGCGCGAGCGCCACGCTGGCCACGCCGGCGAGCGCCAGAAGAATCAAGGAACGCTTCATGGAACGACCTCCTCCAAACAACGGGTCAGGAGAAGTCTAACGGCGCCTCGCACGGGACGCAGTAAGCAAATGTAGCCGACCGATCAGCGGCGCGGCAGGCGCAGTTCGGCTTCCAGCCCCCCCTGCGGCCTGTTGCGCAATTGCAGCGTACCGCCGTGAGCCTGGGCAACGTCGCGGGCAATGCTCAAGCCCAGGCCCGTTCCGCCGGTGTCGCGATTGCGCGAGGTTTCGAGGCGAAAGAACGGCTCGAAGACTCGCTCCAGATACGCCGGTGCGATGCCCGGACCCTCGTCGCTCACCACGATGCTGAGCGCTGCGCCGTCACGCACCTCGATCCTCGCCCGTTCGCCGAACTTCACCGCGTTGGAGACGAGATTGGTCAGACAGCGCTTCAGGGCCTGCGGTCGGGCAGGCAGCGATCCGTTCGCGTGCCCCATCACCTGCACATCGTGCCCCATCTCGGCGAAACCCTGGCGCACCGACTCGATGAGCGCATCGATGTCCGTCGCCTCGGGCACCTCCTGCTCGTCCTGTCCGCGAAACAGTGCCAACGCACCGCGCACCATGCCTTCCATCTCATCGAGTTCTCGCCCCAGTCGCTCGCGCACCGCGAGATCCTCGATGAGCGTCTCAACCTGCAGGCGCAGACGCGTCAGCGGGGTCTTCAGATCATGTGACATCGCGGCCAGCACCGCCGTGCGGCTATCAAGATAGCGATGCAGCCGCTCCTGCATACTGTTGAACGCGCGCGCCGCCTCGCGCAGCTCACGAGCCCCGCTTTGCGGCAGTGGTGAACTGCGCGCGCCGCGCCCCATCATCTCCGCGGCGCGCGCCAGACGACGCAGCGGACGAGTGATGCCTCGCGCGGCCACATACAACGCCGCGATCAGTACGGCCATCAGGACCATCAGGTTGATGAGCAGGCGCGGCGGCAGTATCACCACCGGAGACAGACGCGGGACACGGAAGGTGAGCGTCGCGGCGTGTGGCGCACTCACCTCGATGTCGTAGAATCGCACTGGTTGATCGACGGGACCGAATGGCGGCGGCGCAACGGGGATTGCCGCTGCGCTGCGGCGCGCAAGCGCTCGGACACGATAACCGGCGCCGAGCTCGCGACGCAGCCGCTCGAGCAGCAGCGGTTGTGCACCGGAGGGAAGCGGCAGATGGATGAGCAGGCCGTGGCGGAGATCCGGGTGCAAGCCCCGGCGCCACCAAGGCCAGTGCACCGGCCGCGGCCGGCGGCCGGGGCCAACGCGCGCGGACGGCCGCGGCGGTTCGGGCGGCGGCATCGGCTGCGGCGCTCGCATCGGCATCAACATGCGCCGCACCCAGAACCGCGGCCCGACGGGCCGCAATCCTCCGGTCATTTGCAGCCGGCGCAGCGCGTGGGCACGCGCGCGTGGGGGCAGTAGCGTGAGCGTAAAGGCGATTTCACTGATCCGCCGTGCCCAGATCCGGGTGGTCACCTGGGTCATGACCCGCTGCTCGTTGCGCGCCACGAGGTACAAACTCGCCATCTGAGCGAGCAGCACCCCGATGACGGTTGCACCGATCAGGCGTCCGAACAGCGATTGCGGCCACACCCGCCAGCGCATATGCGGCCCCGACCCGCGATTCACTCGGTCGCGACGGGCACGCCGATGACATAGCCCTGGCCGTAGATCGTCTTGATGATACGCGGCGAACGGGCGTCATCGCCGAGAATCTGGCGCAGACGGCTGACGCGCACATCGATGCTGCGGTCGAGCGGATCGGCCTCCCGACCACGCAACAGCTCGGCAAGCTGTGCGCGCGAGACCACCCGGTTGCCGGCCGACAACAGCACCGCGAGCAGTCGGTACTCCGCACCGCTCAGCGCCAGCTCGCTGCCGCCGCCGACCAGCGTCCGCGCAGTGGTCTCCAGGCGCCAGCCGTCGAAGCGGAACGCGCGCACGGCGTGCGGATCCGGGTCGGGCGAGGCATGCGCGCTGCGGCGCAGCACCGCGCGGATCCGGCCGAGCAGTTCGCGGGGATTGAACGGCTTCGGAACGTAATCATCCGCGCCGATCTCGAACCCGACGATGCGATCGACGTCCTCTCCGCGCGCCGTCAACATGATGACGGGCAACTGCGAGCGGGTCCGCAGCTCGCGGCAAATCGACAGTCCGTCCTCTCCGGGCAGCATCAGGTCGAGGACCAGCAGGTCGAACCGTGCGCGCTCCATCGCGCGACGCATCTCGGTGGCATCGCCGACCGCGGTGACCCGCATACCCTCCTTCTGCAGATACTGACTCAACAGCGAGCGGATCTCGCGGTCGTCATCGACGATCAACAAATGAGGATGGTCGCTCATAGTCGGGCCCGTGACGAGCACGATACCGGAGAGCGCCGCCACGGCGCCAGAGTCGCGGCGCTGCGCAGGATGCCGTGGTTACAATTGCTCACAAGACCGCGCGCTGCGGCGCGTCCTTCAGACCGATCACGAGATCGGCCACGTTGGTGCCGGTCGCTCCGGTGCGCAGCAGCGCCCCGGCGAGCGCGAGCGCGCGCCCCGAATCGGCCCGCCGCAGGCTGTCGTCGGCGTCGAGCCCGTGTACGGCGATGCGCCCGCAGGTCTCCCCGTCGACCACCGCCCCGGCATCCTCGGTCGGACCGTCGATGCCATCGGTGCCAGCGGCGAGCAGCGCAAGGTCGCCGTAACCGGCGATCAGCCGCGCCGCGGCGAGCGCCAGGTGTTGATTGCGGCCGCCGCGCCCCGGGGAAGCCGGCAGCTGCACGGTCGACTCTCCGCCCCAGACGCGCACCTGCGACTCCCCGAGCGCCAGCTCGTGCGTGAATTGCGTCGCGAAGCGCTGCGCCTCGCCGGCGAACCGCGCCGTGGCACGCCGCACCGTCAGGCCGCGCGTGCGCGCAGCCTCGGTGACGGCGTCCATCGCGGTGTCGATCGAGGCGATCACTTCACGATGGATCAGATC